>NZ_JBSFDP010000004.1:0-217972 GCF_053593975.1 Streptomyces sp. NPDC002004 | reverse complement strand
GCGGCCGCGGGGCTGGTGGGGGGGGGGGGGGGGGGGGGGGGGGGGGGCCCCCCCCCCCCCCCCCCCGGCAGTGGGGTCAGGCCGAGTCGTCGCCGGCGTACGCGCTCCAGTCGTGCTCCCCGTACGCACCGTAGTGGCGGGTGAAGAACAGCTTGCCGAGCAGCTTGGCGATCATGATGGACTCCTCTCGCCTGTCTGAGCTCTCCCAGCTGAGAGTTCAATCAAATGCCACGTACGCCATACTGCCACATATGTCAATTTGATCCATTTAGAGTTTCAGTCGCCCGCATGGGCATAAGGCGCGCGCCTTCGGGCTGAACCCACAGCCAACCAACGTCGCCCCGGTGCTGGAGGTCGGCGCCGCCCCCGGTCGCGAGGTGTAGCGGCGCCGCTTTCCGCAAGAAGCGCTCGCTCCGGCCGACATCCACGGGTGACGTCAACAGCACTGAATCCTCGGCGCCTCCAAGGGAGCTGAAGCGCCGCCAACGCCCGTCGACGGGGTGACCGCCCTCATACGGCACCCGCGGATCACGGGTCTGGACGGATGTCCGGTCGTCCTGAGCGCGCAGACGGTACCGGGTGGGCGGTCCTGGCCCGTACAGCGGTGTATGAAAGGTATATGGAGGCATTTTCCGGGCTTCCACGGAGTCCGGTGCGTCATCCGCCCGTCGGACGCTCGCACAAAGGTCGCGCGTCCCTGCTGAACCTGCGCAGTGCGGCCGGGCAGGTGTTCCTTCTCCAGGTCGTGATCGTGGCACTGCTGGTCGTGGCCGCGGTGGTGGGCATGGTGCTCCAGGCGGCGCATGACGCGGTGGAGCAGGGGCGACGGGAATCGGTCGTCGCTGCCCAGTCGTTCGCGAATGCCCCTGGAGTGGCGGAGGCGCTGCGGAGCCAGGACCCCACGGCGGTGCTCCAGCCGCGGGCCGAGGCGGCACGGATGCGCGCGGGCGTGGATTTCGTCGTCGTCATGAATACGGCGGGAATCCGTTACACGTACCCCTACCCGAGCGAGATCGGGAAGAAGTTCGTCGGCAACATCGAACCGGTGCTGAAGGGCCGTACCGTCGTCGAGCAGGCCGGCGGGCCACTTCTGCCCGCGGGCAGAGGGACGGACGTGCAGGCGGTCGTCCCGGTCACCGACTCGCGCGGCAAGGTCGTCGGCCTGGTCTCCGCCGGGCTCACCGTCAAGAACGTGGCGGGACTGTGGATGCCGCAACTGCCGATCATCCTGGGCAGCGGCGCGGCAGCGCTGGCGCTGGCCGTGACCGGGACGACGCTGGTGTCCCGGCGGTTGCGACGCCAGACGCACGGCCTGGCCCCGGCGGAGCTGGCGCAGGTGTACGAGCATTACGACGCGGTCCTGCACGCGGTGCGGGAAGGGGTGCTGATCACCGGCGCCGACGGGCGGCTGCTGCTCGCCAACGACGAGGCGACGCGGCTGCTCGGACTGCCGGCGGACTCGCAGGGGCGCCCGGTGCGGGAGCTGGGGCTGCCGGAGCAGATCATGCGCGTGCTGACCTCGCGGGAGGCGATCACCGATGAGGTGCATCTCGCGCAGGACCGGTTGCTGGTGGTGAACAAACGGCCCACGTACCCGCAGACCGACCGGGGAGGCAGCGTGGTGACCCTGCGGGACAGCACGGAGCTGGCGGTGGTCTCGGGGCGGGCCGAGGTCGCCCGGGAGCGGCTGAAGCTGCTGTACGAGGCCGGAGTGGGGATCGGGACGACGCTGGATGTGGGGCGTACGGCCCAGGAGCTGGCCGATGTGGCGGCCCCGCAGTTCGCCGACCTCGTGACGGTGGATCTGCTGGACGCGGTGCTGCGGGGGTGGGAGCCGACGGCGGAGGGCTGGCGGCATCTGCGCCGGGCGGCGATCGGCGGCGAGCAGCGGATGATGCCGGTGTATCCGCTGGGCGAAGTGATCACGTTCTCGCCCCGAACCCCGCAGATGCGGACGTTGCAGGAGGGACGGGCCGTGCTGGAGGCGGACCTGTGGCAGGCGCGCGGTTGGCGGGAGCAGGATCCTGAGCGCGCCCGGAAGGCCCTGGAGTGCGGGCTGCGTTCGCTGGTGACCGTGCCTCTGCGGGCGCGGAGCGTGCCGCTGGGTGTGGCCAACTTCTACCGGACGGAGGATTCCGCGACGTTCGAGCCGGAGGATCTTTCCTTCGCGGAGGAGCTGGCCGCGCGCGCGGCGATGGCCATCGACAACGCACGGAGGTTCACTCGGGAGCACGCGATGGCAGTGACGCTGCAGCGCAGTCTGCTGCCGCGGGGGCAGCCCGAGCAGGACGCACTGGAGGTGGCCTGGCGGTATCTGCCCGCGGAGGCGGGGGTGGGCGGTGACTGGTTCGACGTCATCCCGCTTCCGGGCGCTCGAGTGGCACTGGTGATGGGTGACGTCGTCGGTCACGGGCTGCACGCGGCGGCGACGATGGGCCGACTGCGCACCGCGGTGCACAACTTCTCCACCCTGGACCTGCCCGCGGACGAGGTGCTCGGGAATCTCGACGACCTGGTCGTCCGCATGGACAACGAGGAGAGCACGGAGGATGCCGCGGACGGCCACGAGGGGGAGGGCGTGACCGGAGCGACATGTCTGTACGCGGTCTACGACCCGGTGGCGGGGTCCTTCACGATGGCCCGTGCAGGACACCCGGAACCGGTGGTGGTGTGTCCGGACGGGTCGGTCGTCCGTCCGGCCGTGCCGGCCTCGATGCCGCTCGGCCTGGGAGGCCACCCCTTCGAGACCGCCGAGTTGTCCCTGCCGGAAGGTTCACAACTGGTGCTGTACACCGACGGCCTGGTGGAGGACCGCACCCGCGACATCGACGTCGGGCTGGAGAAGCTGTGCCGGGCGTTGGGCGGGTCCGGGGGCAACACCCCGGAGAAGACGTGTCAGGCCGTGATCGACGCGCTGAGACCGGCACACTTCTCCGACGACATCGCCCTGCTGGCGGCGCGTACTCGGATGTTCCCGCGCTCGCGCGTGGCCGAGTGGGACGTGCCACCGGACCCGGCGGGCGTTCCCTTGCTGCGGGCGCGCTGCAGGGAGACGTTGCTGGAGTGGGGGCTGGGGGAGACCGGATTCGCCACGGAACTGATCCTCAGCGAGTTGGTCACGAACGCGATCCGGTACGGCTCACCGCCGGTCAAAGTGCGGCTGCTGCACGGACGCTGTCTGATCTGCGAAGTGTCGGACGGCAGCGGCACCTCGCCGCGCCTGCGGCGGGCGGCAACCACGGACGAAGGCGGACGAGGGCTGTTCCTGGTGGCGCAGTTCGCCCAGCGATGGGGAACGCGCTACACGACCCGCGGCAAGGTCATCTGGGCGGAACAGCCTCTCCACGACGGCGGGTCCGCCGCCCGGAGCCACGCACCGGTCGACTTCCTCCTGGAACAGTTCGAGGATCCCGGACCCTGAGTCCCGCACGGCGGATCGAGGCATTGCGCAGCCGTTCCGGGAAACGAACCACGTCCGGCACATCGACCAGGACGGGCTCGGCGGCCCGGCACACGCCCGCGCCCTACACCGCCCCTGGGTCAATGCTCGGGGGGTGGCTTGTGACTGGACACGGGCGGCCCTCGCACCCCCGTGGCGCGGGCCGCCCGTGTCCAGCGGGTCAGCTGCGCTGACCGGCCTTGTCGACCACGGCGGTGGTCAGGGTCGAACTGCCGCCGAGTACCTCGCCGCCCTGGACGAAACGCTGCCCGACGACCCGGTAGGTCTGCGGGTCGAACAGCCACTCGTCGGCCATCGCCCCGCCCTGCTTGCCACCGCCGGACCTCTCGTAGCGCAGGGCGATGACCCGGCGTCCGGTGGCACTCTTCACGAGGTGGTCGCTGACCTTCCCGCCCGGCAGGGTCGCGAGGGCGCGGTAGAGACCGGCGAGTCCGGTGGACGGCATCACATCGGCGTCCAGCAGGACGCTGATCTCCCGGTAGTCCCGCTCGCCCCTGGTCTCGCCCTTGACGTCGCCGATGGCATGGGCGGTGCGGATCGCCGCGAGCGTCTTCTCGCCGTCGGCCGGCAGGGTGGACAGGAACCGGTACATCTCACGCGGCGAACGGTCGTCGCCCTCCCCGCCGTTCTCCAGATGCATGGTGCGGACCGAGAGCTTCGCTCCGGGGAAGGGCGGGATGTCGGCGATCGCACCGCCGTCGTAACGGATCCACTCCTCGGAAGCGCGGATGTGCCTCCGTACCTCGGGCCGTGAGTCCTCCTGGATGCCCTTGACGTAGATCCACTGCTTGGCGCGCGGAACCGTGACCGGTCCCTGCTGCTCCACTTCCGCGGCCGCCCGCCGGAGGAACCCTGGCGCGCTCAGCCCCTTCAGGTTCATGCCCGGGGAGACCGCGGGCCGTACCGTCCGGTCCGAGTCGCTCCGGTCCGCGAGCACCGACGCCGCGACGGCGACCGCGGTCACCGCGGCCACACCGGCGGCGATCACGAACTTCTGCCGCGCCCACACCGTGCGGGGACGCCGGCCACCCTTCGCCGTCTCGACCAGCCTCGCCCGGCCGGGCGCGAGTCGCCCGCGGTCGGGGAGGGGGGCGTCGGCGCGCAGCTCCTTCACCTGGGTCATCTCGTCCATCGCTACGCCACCTCCACCGCGTCGCTCATGAATGCGGGATCGGCGCCCAGCGCCGTACGTACCTTCTGCCGCGCCCGGTTGAGCCGGGAGCGGACCGTGCCGACCGGGATGTCCAGGGCCTCGGCGACCTCCTGGTAGGTGAGATCGGCCCAGGCGACCAGCAGCAGGACGTGCCGGTCGCGGGCCGGGAGGGCGGCGAGGGCACCGGCGAGCGGTCCCTGTGCGGCGATCCGGCTCTCGGTCCGCTCGACCCAGGTCTCGCTCCAGGACGCGGCGACGGGGTCGTGTCCGGTGCGGGCCAGCGCCCTCAGCGCCCGTACCTCCGCGCGGCGCTGCTTGCCGATGAGGTTGCCGGCGATGCCGTACAGCCACGGACGGGCGCTGGTGCGGGACATGTCGTAGCGGGAGCGGATCCGGAACGCGACGAGGAAGGTCTCGGCGGTGATGTCGTCGGCCGCCCCGATGCCCAGGCGCCGGGCGACGTACCGGTGGATATCGGCGGCGTACCGGTCGTAGAGCCGGGCGAACAGTTCCGGCTGCTCGAGCGACTGGACCACGACCTCCACGTCGCTCTCCTCGCTCGCCTCCACGCGCGCTCCGCGCGGCGGTGGTCCGCTCACAAGGTCTCCCCCTCACCAGTCCGACAGATCGTGTCACCTGCTGTTCCCCGATGGACGGCAGAAGGTTCACGCCCGGCGGCGGGCCGTCGTGTGATCACCGTCACGGCGCCTCATGACCGACGCACCGCCACGGCAACGCGTCGACCGATGGCCTGAACACACCGATGTCCGCCACGAATGCCACCGCGGCGCGGCCCGCGGGCGCTGCGGTGGCACTCATGACGGACGAGGGAGCGGGTGGCTCTTCGACCAGTACGCGGACGGTCACCGGCCGGACGGGAGGGCTGACGGACCGTCCCGTCCGGCCGGCGGCCGGGGCGCTCGCCCGGCGGGCCGGAGTCGCGCGCACCGGCCCCGACACGGGCCGCTACCTGACGTGGCCGGTGCGGATCGCCATCGTCGTCTCCAGTGTCGTCTCGGTGTACGGGTCCAGGAGCTTGGCCGGTGTCGGCGCCTGGGCCTGGGCCCGGGCCTTGTGCCGTCCGTGCGAGGGCGCCGGCGCGGCGGCGCGCGAGGGAACACGGGTTCCGAGGGCGTCTTCAGCCTGGGGATTCACCTCGGCGAGACGCGCCGGGCCGGCGAGTGAGACCTCGGCGCCTGCCTGGCGTGTGCCCCAACCTGTGTTGGAACACGTGGCTGCTCCGTACCAGCGCATGACGCGCAGCACCGTCCAGGCGAAGACCACGGCGCATGGCATCAGAAGCCAAGTGACCGCTCGTGAGCGGATGCGCTCGTCGGAGCGGATGATGCTCAGGTAACGAAGCCCTTGGGCCCAGCCGATGAGGAAGGGCAGCAGCAGGAACGACGCGTCCGGCGTGTTGTGGTACTTGAGCGGTTCCACGAGCAGCAGCCACGCCAGCACGGTGGTGGACAGGATGACCTGGAACCAGCGCAGGAAGTGGATCCAGTAGGCAACGCTGCCGAGGGGCAGGTACCGCATCCGCCAGAGCGAGCGAATGGTTGATCCGCGCATCCAGCGCAGGTACATCCGGCACAGGTGGCCGAACTTCTCCGGCATGGCGGAGAAGACGACGGCGGTGGATTGCTGGACGGTCTTGCCTCGCAGCAAGGCGTACAGGGTCAGCAGGCTGTCGTCGGAGAGCGTGACCGGCCGCCCGCGGAACGTCTCGCCGAGGTAGGCGTCGAGGTTGTCCCGGATGACCGGGGCGCGGTAGGCGGCGAGCGGGCCGGAGTTGACCAGGACGGCACCCACCGTGGACAGGGCGGAGCGGTCGATGAGCTGCCCGGTCAGCAGCCACAGGTCGGTGATGCGAGCCAGGAAGTTGGCCCGGTGGTTGGTGGCCAGGACAATGCCGGCGACGGACTGCACCGACGACTTGCCGAAGGGGATCAGGACTTCTTCGAGGGCGTTGGGGGCCAGGCAGCTGTCGCTGTCGAGGGTGACGTAGATGTCGGCCTCGGGGCTCGCGATGACGCCGTGCCCCTGAGCGTGTCGCTTGCCACCGTTGGGCACGCGTTTCCAGGTCGTGCGTATACCGGCGATGTCCGCCGCGCCGGCCCACCACTGTTTCACGGCCGCGTAGTCGGTGTTGGTGGAGCCGTCGTCGACGATGTGGACGCTGTTGGGCCGACGGGTCTGGTCGAGCAGGGACTGCAGGCCCATGCGCAGATAGCCTTCGTCCTCGTTGTAGACGGGCACGAGTACTGCGACATGCAGCTCGGAGAGCTGACGGCGGATGCGGGCGGTCGCCTTGTAGGGCCGGTCGAAGTGGTACATCACCGTCTGCGCCATGAGCAGCACGAACGTGACGGCCCACACCGCCCCCAGTCGGCCTCGGGCGGCGTCACCGTAGTGGGTGGCGGTGATGGCGTGCTGCGCGGCCCAGGCCGCGGCGGCGGTCAGAGCCACGGCTCCGGCCAGCACCGCACCGGAGTGGTGCGGGTGCGCGGCTAACGTACGGGGCGCGGTCACGACTGTCCGGCGGAGCGGTTGCGGCGGAATCCGACGCGGATCAGCAAGGCACCGAGACAAACAACGGCGGCGGCGACGCCCAGAAGCCACCAGCCGGTGATGACGGTCCCGCCGACGACGATGGCGCCGGCGGCTGAACCGGTACGGGCGAGCTGCGAGTTCTCAGACACGATGTTCCTTTGCCGAGGAGCGGAGAAGGGGACTTGGAACCGCTGCGAGGCTGCGGCCAAGTGGAAAGATGCAGGTCACAGGTGCTCGACGTGCGGAGCCGCCGCGACGGCTCGCCGCGTGTCCAGGACGTAGGCCGCGTGCATGCGAACACTGTCGAAGTCGAACTCGGGGTGGTCGGTGAGCACCAGTACGGCGTCGGCAGCGGCCAGTTCTGCGGGCGTCACATCCGTCAGGTGACGCATACCGGTCGCACCGGAGATATGGGGGTCGACGACCGTGCAGGTGGCTTCCTTGTCGGCCAGCAGGTCGACCACTTGGCGAGCGGGCGACTCGCGGGTGTCGGCGGTGCCCGGCTTGTAGGCCATTCCGAGCACAAGGATGCGGGCGTCCTTGAGACACTTCGAACGCTTGTTGAGTGAGTCCTGCAACCGGTCCACCACATAGGCGGGCTGTCGTTCGTTGACCTCCTGGGCGAGTTCGACGAAGCGGAAGGTCTCGCCCAGTTCCTGGCGCACGTGGTGGGACAGGTAGACGGGGTCGATGGGCAGACAGTGACCGCCCACGCCGGGACCCGGCGAGAAACGCATGAATCCGAACGGCTTGGTCGCCGCGCAGTCGAGGGCGTTTCCGACGTCTATGTTCAACAGGTGTCCGAGCTTGGCGAGTTCATTGACCAGCGCGATGTTGACGTGCCGGAAGGTGTTCTCGAATACCTTTGCGAGTTCGGCCTCTTCAAGCCCGGACGCGGGAACCGTGATGTCCACGACGGAGTCGTAGAACGCTTTGACACGGTGGAGGCAGGCCTCGGTGAGACCGGCCACGATTTTCGGCGTGTTCTCCAGCGTCCAGGTGGCGTTGCCGGGGTCGATGCGTTCGGGGCTGAAACCGACGTGGAAATCCCGGCCGGCCCTGAGGCCGGACCCCTCTTCGAGCAGCGGGACCAGCACATTGCGGGTGGTCCCGGGATGGGTGGTGGACTCCAGGACGACCGTGGCGCCGGGCTCCAGCCGTGGCGCCAGGACCTGGGCGGCGTCACGGACACAGCTCAGGTCCGGCGCGCGGTCGGTGAGCGGCGTGGGCACCGTGATCACCGCGATGTCGAACCCCTTCACACCGTCCGGGTCGCTGGTGGGCCGGTAGGCGCCCGAGCCCAGCGCCCGCGCCAGACGGGCGGACGAGATGTCCTCGACGTAGGACGTGCCGGCCGCGAGCCGACCGCAGCGGACGGTGTCGGGTTCGTAGGCGGCCACCGTGTAGCCGGCCTCCGCCGCGCGCAGGGCCAGCGGAAGGCCTACGTAGCCCTGTCCCAAAACGCTGACGTGCATGATGAATCCTCTGGATTTCTCGCCTCGCACGCGGCGCGGCGAAAGACGGTCCCGAGAGCGGATACGCCGGCACACGGGCATGCAGCCGTGCCCGGGGCAGGCATGCAGCCGTGCAGGAATCCGCAGCGTCGGAAACTGCGTTGACGTGAAGCAGGACGGCTTTTGCTCAGCCCGTCGGGCGGCGGCCGTCCCGTTGCTCACCGGCGATTCACGCCGGGTCCAGGTCCCCTCTCCTGGACGCGCGACAGACGCGCAGTTCGATGTTCACACTTCCCCCTCATTGCGCTTTCAAGACTTCAACAACTCGGGATGCCGGGGAAGCCTCGTTGCCGTTTCGCGACATTCGAGTGGTGGTGCGCGCGAATTCGCGCGCCCCCGTGAACACCCGCCACAACCGCACCGCGCCGCGCACGACGCTCATCCAGCGCGCCTTCCGGGTCCTTGCGCACGCGCGCCGGGCGGCGGAGGGGTCCCACCGCGTCGGCGGGAGAGTACGGACTCACCGCGCCGGGGCAGAGCGGAGGCACTGCGCCGGGGACGGGAGGGGAGGAAAGGGGAGGGGAGGGGAGGCACCACAACGGGGCGGAGGGACAGGCACGGTGGGGGACACGCCGCATGGCATCGCGAGGAGCCGCGCCGGGATGCACGGCCAGGACGCACCGCGAGCCACGGTGAAAGCCACGCCGGGCGCCCGGGCCCGGCGCGGCGTGTGCGGGGGTCAGGACGGCGACTGCGCCGACCACCCCTGACGGCGCAGCACATCGGCGATGTCCGGGGCCCGATAGTGGTCGCCCTTGAGGACCTTGCCGTCGGCGCGGCGGACGGGCCGGCCGTCGGGGCCCAGCTTGGTCATGTTGGCGCGGTGCACCTCGGCGATGACCGCGTCGAGGTCGATGCCGTGGACGAGGGCGGTGCCGTACGCGATGTAGACGACGTCGGCGAGTTCGTGCGCCAGGCTGTCGAGCGGGCCGGCGACCGCTACCTCGGCGACCTCGGCCACTTCCTCGGCGAGCAGGTCGTTGCGATGGGCGGCCAGCTCGGGCGGGACCTCCGTCGGAGTGGCGCGGGCGTCGAGCCCGAAGGCGCGGTGGAACTCACGGACCAGGGCGGCGGGCGACTGCTGCATTCGCCCGACCCTAACGCCGGCGGGGCCGCTCGAAGCCCGGCGGCGGCGCACCCGCACCGGGCGCGGGCTGGTCCACGCCGTCGGCCGGTCACTAGAATTCCCTTGGCAAGACACCCGCTGAGCAGGCATTTTCCAGGACCGGGCCGCGTGCGCGAGACAGGACGCGGACTCATCAGGAGGGCGACCACGATGCGCGAACTGGCGGAGACCGCCCGGCGCTGGGCGGCCGAGCGACGGCGGGCCGTGCTGGCCCGGCCGATCACGGAGCAGGGGTTCGGGCCGCGCCGTCCGGACGACGCCCTGCTCGTCGACGCCGGCGGTGAGTCGGCGGGCAGCCTCTACCGCGGCGCCTTCGACGCGCGTCTCGCGGCGGAGACCGCCGCGGTCCCGGCGGACGGCTCGGCCCGCGTCTGCACGGTGTCCGTGCAGACCGGCGAGGCCGAGGCGGCACGGCTGACCTGCGGCGGTCGGGCCGAGATCCTTTTGCAGCCGCTGCACACGGTTCCCGTCGCGTGGTGGGACCTGCTCGCGGACGGCGCGGGCGGGGCGCTGATCACCCGTCTCGACGACGTGGCGAACCGGGCGACCAGCACGGTCGTACGGGGCGTGGCGACCGACGAGGGCGGCGGGGGCACCGGCGCGGAGTCCGGGGACGTGGCGCGGGCGCGGCGGATGCTCGCCGCGCACCGTGCGGGCCGGGACGCGCGGCGGGACGACTCCGGGCTCGTCCTGATCGAGGCGTATCCCGCGGCGCCGCATCTGGTCATCGTGGGCGGCGGCGAACTCGCCGATCTGCTCACCGCCCAGGCCGGACTGCTGGGCTGGAACGCCACGACCACGCAGGACGCACGTGAGGCGGAGGGGCTGCTCGCCGCCCACCCCGACGCGGCCTGTCTGGTCGTCCTCAGCCACAGCCCCGACGTGGACGTGCCCACGCTGCGTACGGCGCTGGACCGCGGCGTCCCGTACATCGGTGCGCTGGGCTCGCGCCACACACAGGCCCGCCGGACGGCGGAGCTCGTGGCGTCGGGCGTGTCCGAGGACCGGCTGCGCGCCGTGCACGGCCCGATCGGGCTCGACCTCGGCGCGCGCACCCCGGCGGAGACCGCGCTGGCGATCTCCGCCGAGATCCTGGGCGTCCTGGGCGCGCGCGGCGGCGGCGCGCTGCGTGACGCGCCGAGCCCCGTCGGCGCCTGACCGGGCGGGTGGCGGCAGTGCCGACGACCGGCCGGGCGGCGGCAGTACGCCGACGCGGGACGCCCTGCCCCGTCAGCCCCTGAACTCGCGGGCCGCCGCGCGGGAACGGCGCATTTCCAGCGCGATCGGGAGCAGCGACACGACGACGATGAGGCCGACGAGGGGCAGCAGATAGCGGTCGACGTTGGGCACCGACGAGCCCAGCGCGTACCCGCCGAGGATCAGTCCGGTCGTCCAGACCAGGCCGCCGACGACCTGCCAGAGCGTGAAGACGCGGGCCGGGACGTCCAGGGCCCCGGCGAGCGGATTCAGCACCGTGCGCACCACGGGGACGAAGCGGGCCAGGACGACCGCCTTGCCGTGGCCGTACTTGGCGAGGATCTCCTCCGCACGGACGGCCCCCTCCTGCAGCTTCTTCGCGCGGCTGCGGGCGAGGAGCGCGCGGCCGCCGCGGCGCCCGATCCAGTACCCCGTCTGGGCACCGGCCAGCGCGCCGACCGCCGCCGCGACCAGCACCTGCGGCAGCGAGAGGTGGACGCCGTCCGCCGCGGCGCCGGTGCTGCCCGGTACGCAGAGCAGGCCCGCCGTGAAGAGCAGCGAGTCGCCGGGCAGGAAGAATCCGACGAGCAGGCCTGTCTCGGCGAAGAGGACCACGGCGACGCCGAGCGCGCCGAACGCCGAGAGCAGTGAACCGGCGTCCAGCACGTTCACCGCCAGCGGCGGGCCGAACGGGGCTACGGCCATGGACAGTGGCTCCTCTCCTTGAGGTCGTTCACGGTGGGCGCGCCACCGACGTCGATCGGTGCGTCGTCGTGCCCTGCCGTGCTGTGTCGCGTCCCTGTGCCGACGCGTCCGTACTGTGACGCGCCGTACCGTGCGGGGCGCGTCCCTGCTGTGGCCGTCCGTACCGTGGCGCGTCGTGCCGTGCGGTGTCGTCCAGGTCATGCGTGTCGCTCGCGGTACTCCCGGAGCGACGGCGACGAGTCCGACTATGGTGACTACACGGATGTAGACGGTCTACAGCACTGTAGACGAGCGGAGCGTCGAGGAGGGTCTCATGGGCGACACGCACGCGGATCGCCGTCCGGCCGGCGAGCTGGAGGCGAACGTGCTTGCGGCACTGTGGGCTGCCGAAACGCCGATGACACCCCTCGACGTGCAGGTCGCGCTCGGCGGCGGCCTCGCGCGTACGACGGTGACGACCATCCTGACCCGGATGCACACCAAGGGCACGGTGACGCGCGCACGGGCCGGACGCGGATATGTGTACGCACCCGCCCAGGACGCCGCCGGGCTCACCGCCCGGCGTATGCACGCGGAACTGGACAAGGACGAGGACCGCAGCACCGTGCTGGCCCGCTTCGTCTCCGAACTGAGCACCGAGGACGAGCAGGTGCTGCGCGCCCTTCTCGCCTCCATGGACGGAACGTCCGAGGAGGGACAGAGGGTCGAGAGGAGCCGGGGCCTGTGATGTACGCCGTGTGGGTGCCCCTTCTGATGCCCCTGCTCACCGCGCCGGCCGTGCGCCGCCTCTCCGCGGTGCTGCCGCCGCGCGCCGCCGCCTGGGCGCTGGCCGGCTGCGCGGTCGTGCTCGCCGGCTGCGGCACGGCGGCGCTCGGGCTGCTGGCCCTCGCGGGCGCGCTGCGCCTGCCGCCGGTGGCCGCGCTCGAACACGTCTCGCCGCCGCTGCTCGGTGACCCCGCGCTGGACGTGGTGCCGGCGGCGTGCGTCGCCGGGGTGCTGCTCGCCCTCGCCGGGGGCGCGGTGGCACGCACGGTCCACGGGCTCGTGCACGAGGTGCGGGCCGCCCACGGGGGCGAGCCGGGCGCCGGGGCGGCGGGCACCGCGGGCGATCTTTCGGTACGGGCCGACGAGCGGCCGTACGCCTACGCCCTGCCGGGGTGGTCCGGACCCCGCCGCACCGGGCGGGTCGTTGTCAGCAGCGGAATGCTGCGGGCGTTGGGTGCCGACGAGCGCGAGGTGCTCCTCGCGCACGAGCGGGCCCATGTCGCCGGGCGCCACCATGTGTTCCTCGCGGTGGGCGAGGTGGCTGCCGCCCTGCATCCGGCTCTGCGGGTGCTGCGGGGCCCGCTCGCGTATGCGCTGGAGCGGTGGGCCGACGAGGCGGCGGCGGACGCGGTCGGGGACCGGCGGCTCGCGGCGCGTGCCATCGGGCGGGCGGCGCTGGCCGCACATACCGCCGGGCCCGGCGGGCCGGGGCGCGGCCGGCTGACGCCCGCCGTCGCGGCGGGGCCGGTGCCGCGGCGGGTCGCCGCGCTGCTGGAGTCCGCGCCTCGGGAACGCCGGGCGTGGCGGGCGCACCGGGTGCTCGCGGTCGCCGTCGTCGCGTGCGTGGCCCTCTCCGGGGTGTGTGCCGTGGACGCGGCGAGCGATCTGCACGGGTCGGTGGAGGTGGCGCAGGGGGAAGTGGCGGGCCGCTGAGCCCGGGGCGGCCCGCGCCCGCGCCTCGGCGGGACCGCCCCCTCAGACCTCCCGGTTCAGGATGGCGAGCCGGGCCCGCTTCTCCGGGAGGTACACCTCCGGCAGGTCCACCTCCGGCAGGACGATCTCCGGGCCGAGCGTGAAGCCCGACCGGGCGAACCGGGCGATCGCCTTCCGGTTGGCGGCGTCCGGCTCGGCGACCACACGGCGGACAGCGGTGTCCGAGAGGACCCAGGCCAGGAACGCGGACACGAGCACGGACGTCCACCCGTGCCGGGCGTGGCCTTCCGGCGGGCCGATCAGCAGATGGATGCCGATGTCGCCGGGCTCGGCCTCGTAGCACTCGGAGATCCGGTCGGCCTCCGGTTCGTACGTCTGGAAGAGCGCGGCGGGCCGGCCGTCCAGACAGGCGAGGAACGCATGGTGGGTGGTGAGCGAGTCCAGATGCCCGTACGTCTCGAGGACCTGCTCGCGGGTGAACCCGTTCATCCCCCAGAACCGTGCGCGCTCCTGGCTCACCCACTGGTGCAGCACATCGGCGTCGGCCTCCGGGTCGACGGGCCGCAGGGTCACCGTCCCGAATCCGTCGACGTGGCGTTCGTCGAGGACGGCGCGGTGTTTCCGGACGGGGTCAGCGGACATGGTTCTCCTCGGCGGACGGGTAGGACGGTTCCGGGGTCAGCAGGTCCCAGTCCGTGACCACCGGAACGAGGTCGCCGCGCAGCCACAGCGGCAGCTGGTCACGGCCGTGCGGGCCGCCGGCGCCGGACGCGCCGTGCGGAACGACCCAGAGGCTGGCGTCGCGGCGGGCGAGGTCCCAGACGTAGCGGGCGGCCGGCCCACGGAAGCTGAGGTCGGTGACGCCCGGAATGCTGGAGGTGCACAGCACACAGTCGTGGTCGCCGTCGAGGGCGGGGCGCTCGTCTGAGTCACCGGGCAGCGCCTGCCACGGCACCAGACGGTGGGCCTCGCCCCAGGACGTACGCCCCGGGCCGCGCGCCGCGACCTCCTCGGCGGCGGTGCGCACGACGGCCGCGCGGTCGATGCCGGGGAGCCGGTCCGTCGTCAGCAGCGTCTCCAGGGCGAAGGCGATCCGCGGGACCGGCGCGAGCCAGGGCCTGAACACGGGGGGCACGGAGGGCACGGGACGCATCCGGGCCACGGCGGACGCCCCGGGCCGTCCGGCCGGCTCGCCCGGCTGCGGCGACGGGCCCTGCTCCGGCGGGGCGCCGGGCTCGCAGAGCACGGCCAGTTCCGGATGTGCCGCGAGGCCCCGCACGACCGCGGAGCGCAGTTCGGCGTACGCCATCGCGTCCGTCGAGTCCGCCGCCATCCTCCGGTCCCAGGAGAGCAGTCGCTCGCGCAGCCGTACGGCGTCGGGGCCGAGGTCGTCGAGCCCGGCGAGCATGTCCAACAGGGGCCCCGCGGAGGCGAGTCGGGTGTCCATGTGGATCGCGGGCATGTCCGTGGCCGACCAGAGGGCCCGCGCGTCCAGCAGCTCCTGGATGCGGTCGGCCCGGTACGGGGGCGCGAACTCGACGCCCAGCGGTCCGGCGATGCCCCGCTGGTTCGCCATGACCGCGACATCGGTGCCGACGGTCTCGCGCGGCATCGGGCCGTGCCAGCCGCGCCATGCGTACCGGGGCTCCCAGGCCGGTACGACGCGTCGGCCGTTCTCCGGGTCGCGCAGCGGCACCCGGCCGGCCACCCGGTGCAGCAGTCCGCCCTCGGTATCGGCGGCCTGGACGACGTTCACGGGCTCGGCCCAGCCGTCCAGCGCACGGTCCACGTCCGCGACCGTACGGGCCCGGAGCAGGGCGGGCAGTGCGCCGAAGCCCAGGTCCCCGGTCACCCGGGGCGGGTAGCGCAGGGCGACGGCGTTGCCGTCGGGGAGGGCGCCGCCCTCGTCCGTGCCGTCGGCGCCGTCGTCGTACGCCCCGTCCGGCCCTCCGATCACCACCACACCGCGGGCGGTCTCGATCACCTCGACGCGCACCGGACCGCCGCCGGCGACCTCGACGGTCTCGCCGTGCGCGGCTGCGGGCTCCCAGCCGTCCGGGCCGTACGCCTCGACGCTGCCGTCGTCACGACGCCGCAGCCGCTCCCGGTACAGGTCCTGGTAGTCGGCCATGGCGTTGGTGATCGACCAGGCCACCGGGCCGGTGTGGCCGAAGTGGGCGATGCCGGGCACCCCGGGGACGGCGAGCCCCACCACGTCGTACTCCGGGCACGCGAGGTGGATCTGCTGGTAGACGCCCGGATCCTCGATGAACCGGTGCGGGTCGCCCGCGAGGATCGCGGCGCCGGTGGTGGTGCGCCAGCCCGGCACCAGCCAGCCGTTGCTGCCGGACGTACCGGGGCCGTCGGTGGCGAACAGCCCGACCGCTTCGGGCCCCAGGAGGCGTACCGCCTCGTCGCGCCACAGCTTGGCGGGGAAGCCGGCGAACAGGATGTGCGTGGACAGCCACACGCCCAGCGGGGTCCAGGGCTGCCAGCGGCCGGGGGTCAGGCCGGCCGCGGCGAACTGCGGGGCGCGGAGCGCGCCTTCGGCGAGACCGGCGTTGACGCCCTCGACGTACGCGAGGATCCACTCCGCCGTCTCCGGGTCACCGGACTCCAGGTGGCGGTGGCAGCGGCGCGCGGTGTCGTCGATGCGCGCCTGCCGGGCGAACATGTCCCAGTCGACCGACTCGGAGCCCAGGAACGCCGCCGACGTGCCCTGCGCCCGGTGCCGTTCGACCTCTAGCTGCCAGGCGCGGTCGACGGCCGTGATCCGGCCCTGGGCGAAGGCCAGTTCACGGGCGTCACCGGCTCTCAGGTGCGGTATGCCCCAGGCGTCGCGCCTGACCTCGGTGGACACGGAACCCCCCACGCGTTCCTCGTGGCCCGGGTCGTTCTCCCGGGCACCCCTCGCAGGTTAGGCTAGCCTAACTTCATACGGAGCGGCGTTCCGTTCGGGGCCGCCCCCGGGTACGTCCGTGCGGGGCCGCCCCGGGCACGCCATCATCGACACCATGGACGTCACCCTTCATCTCGCCCAGCAGCCCGAGGCCGACGAACTGCTCAGCCGCAGCCCGCTGGCCCAGCTCGTCGGCATGCTGCTGGACCAGCAGGTCCCCATGGAGTGGGCGTTCTCGGGCCCCTGCACGATCGCCCGCCGGATGGGCACCGACGACCTCGACGCGCACGAGATCGCCGCGTACGACCCGGAGGCGTTCGCCGCGCTGCTCTCCGAGAAGCCGGCCGTGCACCGCTACCCGGGCTCGATGGCGGCCCGCATCCAGCAGCTGTGCCGGTACGTCGTCGAGCACTACGACGGTGACGCGACGGCGATCCGGGAGGGTGCCGAGACCGGCGACGAGCTGCTGCGGCGCCTCAAGGAGCTGCCCGGGTTCGGCACCCAGAAGGCCCAGATCTTCCTCGCCCTGCTGGGCAAGCAGCTCGGCGTGCGGCCGAAGGGCTGGCGGGAGGCCGCCGGCGCGTACGGCGAGGCCGGGGCGTACCGCTCCGTCGCCGACATCTCCGACCCCGGGTCCCTCGCCAAGGTGCGCGCCCACAAGCAGGAGATGAAGGCCGCCGCCAAGGCGGCGAAGGCGGCCAAGTCCACCGAGGCGGCCGGGACGGCGGGAGGGCCGAAGCCGGCGCGCGCCGGGTCCAAGGGCACCAAGTCCGCGGGGGCGGCACGGAAGAAGGCGGCGGGGTAGGCCGAGCCCGGTAGGAGTCAGGCGGGGCGGGCCGAGCAACGCGGCAGAACGCGGACGGGCCGAGCCCGGTGGAAGGTGGGCGGCGTGGGCCGAGCCCGGTAGAAAGCGGGCGGGCCGAGCCCTGGCGGGCAAGTGGGCCCACCTGACCACCCCGGGCGACCCGCGCGGCAGGGCCGGACGGGTCGCCTCCTGTCCCCCGTCCGGGCGGTTCTCGGCCGTGACCGCGCACCATGGCCGTGGCGCCGGGCACACCCCCTGTATGAGCGCCGTCGTGCCCCCTGCACGCCGCGCCCGACGCGGTGTCGCCCGGGTGCGGGCGCTCATCGTCCTCCTGGCCCTGATCACGGCGTTCACGGCGAGCGCGCAGAACGCCCCGGCCGAGACCCTCTCCCCGCCGCCCGCCGTGGTCTCCACGGAGCCGGGCGGCGCGGAGGAACAGCACGAGTTCCCCGGGGCCGAGTCGCGCCCGGCCACCCGGCACGTCATGAGCCTGCCGGTGCCCCGCACCACGGCCCCGTGCGCGGCCTCGCGTGCGTCGTCCCGGCCGACCGTCGGCACGCTCCCCGCCCCCACGGGCTCCCTGCACTCCCTGCGCTCCGTCGTCCTGCGCTGCTGAGGGCTCCGGCACCCGCCCGGCCCCCATCACGGAACGACCGAGGACAGAGACATGATCATGCCCATCGACCCCTACGCGGCCCTGCACGCCCTGCTGCGCGCCGAGGCCGCCCGCACCACCCACGACACCCCGCCCCGGGACCCCGCCACCCCCCCTTCCGGACCCTCACCAGGCTCCGGCCGGCACAGAACCGCCGGCGCACGACACCACCCGGCAACGCCCGCCGTCCGCCTCCTGACCGGGCGTTCCGCGCGCCGCAGGGCCCGCGGACGGGGCGCGCCGCCGCGGCGGGACACCGGTGGTCCCGTTCCCGCCGCGACGGCGTGACGGCCCGCGGCGCTCGGGGGCCGCGGACCGGTGGGCCCACGGCCTCATGGGCTCATGGACCGGTGGACCGACGGGCCGCCGGATCGATCACCCGATCGCTGGGCGACGAGGCGGCTCGGTGACCGGCGGTGCGGTGACCCGGCGACCCGGCGACTCGGTGACCGGCGGCGCGGTGACCGGCGGCGCCGTCCGGTGAGGGTGCGCTAGCGCCTGCGGCGGGCCGTGCCGAAGAGCGTTCGGGTGATTTCGCGGCCGAGTTGGGTGCCGACCGAGCGGGCCAGGGATTTGAACACGCCACTGCCGACCACCTGTTCGACGAGCGTGGGCTCGGGGCGGGCGGACGGGCGCCCCGCACGGGGCCGCGCCGCCTCGGCGCCGGCCCGCGCCTCCGCCTCGGCCTCCCGTGCCGTGAGCTTCTCGTACGCCGACTCCCGGTCGACCGCCGCGCCGTACCGCGCGTGGAGCGGCGAGGACCGGACGGCCCGGTCGAGGCCGGCGGCGTCGACCGGGCCCATCAGCGAGGACGGCGGCCGCAGCCGGGTCGCGGCGACCGGCGTCGGCGCGCCCCGCTCGCTCAGCACGGTGACCACGGCCTCGCCGGTGCCCAGCGAGGTGAGCAGCTCCTCGAGGTCGTACGCCGAGTCCGGGAACGTCTTCACGGTGGCCTTGAGCGCCTTCTGGTCCTCCGGTGTGAACGCGCGCAGCGCGTGCTGGACCCGGTTGCCGAGCTGGCCGAGCACGGCGCTCGGCACGTCCTTCGGGGTCTGCGTCACGAAGAAGACGCCGACTCCTTTCGAGCGAATCAGCCGCACCGTCTGCGTGATCGCGTCGAGGAACGCCTTCGACGCGCCGTCGAAGAGCAGATGCGCCTCGTCGAAGAAGAAGACCAGCTTCGGCCGCTCCACGTCCCCGACCTCGGGCAGATCGTGGAAGAGGTCCGCGAGCAGCCACATCAGGAACGTCGAGAAGAGCCGCGGCTTGTCCTGCACGGCGGGCAGCTCCAGCAGCGAGACCATCCCCCGGCCGTCCGCCGCCGTCCGCAGGAAGTCGCCCGTGTCGAACTCCGGCACCCCGAAGAAGTCGCCCATGCCCTGCTGCTCGAATGCGGTGAGCGCCCGCAGGATCACCCCCGCGGTCGCAGTGGACAGACCGCCGATGGTCCGGAGCTCGGGCTTGCCCTCGTCGGAGGTCAGGAAGGCGACCACGGCCCGCAGGTCCTTGAGGTCGTCGAGCTCCAGGCCCTTCTGGTCGGCGTAGTGGAAGATCAGGCCGAGCGACTGCTCCTGAGTGGCGTTGAGGTCCAGCACCTTGGACAGCAGGACCGGACCGAAGCTGGTGATGGTGGCGCGCACGGGAATGCCGTGGCCCAGCCCGCCGAGCGCGTAGAACTCGGTGGGACTGCCGGCCGGCTCCCATCCCCCGCCCACCTCGGCGGCCCGCTGCCGGACGCCGTCCGTCGCCTCGCCCGGCGCCGAGATCCCCGACAGGTCGCCCTTGACGTCCGCGAGGAACACGGGCACGCCCTGTGCCGACAGCTGTTCGGCGATGAGCTGCAGCGTCTTCGTCTTGCCGGTGCCGGTGGCCCCGGCGACCAGGCCGTGCCGGCTGAGCATGCCCAGCGGGATGCGGACCGCCGCGTCCGGCAGGCACCGCCCGTCCCAGAGGAGCGCACCGAGATCGAGCGTGGGGCCCGTGAAGGAATATCCGTGCGCGATGTCCCCGGCGGGCCCGGTAACGGCGGGCCCTTCTGCGGCGGGCGTCGGCCCGACAGGGCTCGCGGAACTCATGTCAGACCCCTGTTCCCTGATTGGCTGTTACCGGTTTGCACCCAATTAAGGCGGCATTTCCCAGCCTCGCACTCGGCCGTCATGGCTGCGCCCGGAGAGCCTTGACCGGTAGGCTTTCCGTGTGATCTTCAAGCGCATCGGAAACGGCCGGCCGTACCCCGACCACGGCCGGGAAAGCACCCGGCAGTGGGCGGACGTCGCACCGCGTCCGGTCCGCCTCGATCAGCTCGTGACGACCAAGGGCCAGCTGGACCTCGAAACGCTGCTCGCCGAGGACTCGACCTTCTACGGCGACCTCTTCGCGCACGTCGTGAAGTGGCAGGGCGACCTCTACCTGGAGGACGGCCTGCACCGGGCCGTGCGCGCCGCGCTCCAGCAGCGCCAGGTGCTGCACGCCCGCGTACTCGAACTCGACTGAGCCGGGCGGGCGGCACCGCCCCGGCACACGGCGGACTCGGCCCGGAGGCTCCTGAACCCCCGGCCGAGGCGCCGGGTCAGGCCTCCCGACGCCCGGGCACCCGACCACGCGAGCCCTGGGATCTTCGGGAACCCGGCCACACCCCGGCGGGAGCTTCCGAGCACCGCGGGGGGTCGGTCACGCCCCGCCGGGAACCCCTGGGCACCGCGGGGGATCTTCGACGACCCCGCGCGACCGTCGGCCCCCACCCCGGCCCCCGGCCCCCGCGAACACGACCGTCAACCGCGGCCCCCGACCGTCAGCCCCGGCACCCCTGCACGTCACCGCAATGGCCTCGCCGTTGGACCTTTCGGGTGGGGATGCACCCGATCCGATGATCATCCTGTAGGCATCACGGCCGCACCGCACTACGCTGCGCTCATGAGCATGCTCACTCCCCCCGGCATGGGCGGCCAGTACCGCATCACGGGGGACAAATACCCGCGAATGCGTCGGCCCCGCCGACGCGGCAGGATCGTGTTCGCGGTCGTCGCGTCGGTCGCCGCACTGGGCGTGATCGGTTGGGGAACGCTGCAGCTCATCGACGTCTTCACGGGCGGCAGCACCACCAAGGCCGGGGGCCACGGCTGTGCGAAGCCGGCGCCGAAGAACACGGTGGCCGCCCTGGCGGCGAAGCCCAGGCCGAAGCCGGGCGACATCACCGTCAACGTCTACAACGCGACACAGCGCAGCGGCCTCGCCAAGCTGACGGCCGACGAGCTGAAGAAGCGAGGCTTCGCCATCGGCGACGTGGGCAATGCCCCGGAGCAGTTCGACAAGAAGCTGAAGGGCGTCGGGATACTGCTCGGCCCCAAGACCTCCATGGACACCGCGCTGCCGGTGCTGGGCACCCAGCTGGCGGGCGCCGAGCTGCGCACCGACACCCGGGCCGGCAACAAGGTCGACCTCATCCTCGGCGACGCCTTCAAGGAGCTGTCCAAGAAGGATGACGCCGACAAGGCCATGACGGCGCTGAGCGAGCCCGCGCCCACCACGGCGAAGTCGAAGAAGAAGTGCTGAACCCGCACTGACCCGCCGGACCGGACCGACGGGCCGAACCGGGGCCGGGACGCCCGTCGAGCGCCCGGCCCGCGCGGGCGCCGCTACTCGGCGGCCCCGTACATCCGGTCCCCCGCGTCCCCGAGCCCCGGCACGATGTAGCCGTGCTCGTTGAGACGCTCGTCGACCGATGCGGTCACCACGGTCACCGGCGTGCCCGCCAGCTCCCGCTCCATCAGCTCGACGCCCTCCGGCGCCGCGAGCAGCACGACGGCCGTCACGTCGTCCGCGCCACGCTTGATCAGCTCCTGGATCGCCGCGACGAGGGTGCCGCCCGTGGCCAGCATCGGGTCGAGGACGTACACCTGGCGGCCGGACAGGTCCTCCGGCATCCGCGTGGCGTACGTCGACGCCTCGAGCGTCTCCTCGTTGCGGATCATGCCGAGGAAGCCGACCTCGGCGGTCGGCAGCAGACGCACCATGCCGTCGAGCATGCCCAGACCGGCCCGCAGGATCGGCACCACCAGCGGCCGCGGGTGGGACAGCTTCACGCCCGTGGTCGTCGCGACCGGGGTCCGGATGTCGACCTGCTCCGTGCGCACGTCGCGGGTGGCCTCGTACGCGAGCAGGGTGACCAGCTCGTCGGCGAGCCGCCGGAAGGTCGGGGAGTCGGTGCGCTGGTCGCGCAGCGTGGTGAGCTTATGGGCGACCAGGGGGTGGTCGACGACGTGGAGACGCATGCCCACAACAGTAACCGGGCTTCCGGCGCCCCCGCTCCGGCCGCGACCGGGCATTCGGCAGGTCGGCCCTGGCATCAAACCGTCCATCGGAGGGAAAGTGGGAAGGACGAACTGGGGTGGTGGCCGATGCCCGACCGGGAGCGGAACCGGGGAGCCGACCCGGAGCAGAGCGAGACCGACGCCGAGCGCAGGCGGCGCCGCGCCCAGTTCCTCCGCGAGCTCACGGAGGCGCGGGAGCTGCGCGCCCGCGTCCAGCCACGCCGCGCCCGGGCAGCCCGGATGCGGCAGCAGATGCGTATGCGGACCTTCCGCTGGTGACTCCGCCGCGCCCGGGGAACCGGTGACCGAACCCGGGACGCCGGTGACCGAAGAGGCTCCGGCACGGCCGTGATCGGCGAATCCGCGAGACGCGACCCAGACACAGGGCACGGAAGACCTCTCCTCAACGCCTTGTTTCTGCCACGATTCCGAGTGGGCGGGGCCTTCAACAGCAATTCCCCGTCCGCAGCCTCCGCCGGGGGGAACCCCAACCGGCACGCCTAAGACCAGTGGGAGAGTCACGGTGTACTTCGCCGCACTGCTCGCGCGCACCGAAGACGGGTGGGAAGCGAGCGACACGGAGCTCGACGATGTGGAGACCCTGTCGGATCTGACCGACCTTGCCCGCGAAGCGTCGGTCGACGACGACACGGTGCTCGTGCTCATCGAGCAGGAGAACGTGTGGTTCGGCCTCGTCCGAGTGGAAGGCGAGGACGACCCTCGTATCTACGTCTCGGACGCGGCCGCCGCAGCCCGCAGCTCGTACGGAGAGATCCTGCTCACGGACGAACTGCTCGGCCGCGAACCCGAGGGCGCGGACGTCGACGACCTGGACGCGCTCGACCTCGACGGCACCGAGGAGGGCGAGCCCGACGACGCCTCCGGGGACCGGGACGACGTCGGCGGGGACGCCGACGCCATGCCGTCCGGACCGATCGGGGACACCGGGATCCTGGCCGACCTCGGTGTCGACGAGAAGGACCTGCTGGCCCTCGGCGGCGGCGACGCGCTCAGCGAGATCGCCGACGTCCTGGGCGCGGCGGAGGTGTTGGAGACCGTCCGTTAGGTTCCCCGGGTGAGCACTCCGCACCCCGATCCCGGTCCCGATCGCGTACGCCCGGATCCGATGCACCCGGATCCCGCGGGACCCGGTCACGATCCCGTACGCGACCGCTGGCGGGCGCCGATGCGCCGAGCCCTGGACGAGGCCGAACTGGCCGTCCGGGGCGGCGACGTGCCCGTCGGCGCCGTCGTGCTGTCCGTCGACGGGTCGGTGCTGGCGGTCGGGCACAACGAGCGCGAGGCGACCGGCGATCCGACCGCGCACGCCGAGCTCCTGGCGATCCGCAGGGCCGCCGCGAAGCTCGGGGAGTGGCGGCTGACCGGCTGCACGCTCGTGGTCACGCTCGAACCGTGCACGATGTGCGCGGGCGCGATCGTGCAGTCACGGGTGGACCGTGTCGTGTACGGGGCACGCGATGAGAAGGCCGGGGCCGCCGGCTCGCTGTGGGACGTCGTACGCGACCGTCGGCTCAACCACCGCCCCGAGGTCGTCGCGGACGTTCTCGCGGACGACTGCGCACGCCTGCTGACCGAGTTCTTCCGGGGCCGCTGACCGGCCCGGCCGGCCCCTCCGGCCCCCCGGGGACGGCTTCGGAAGGCGGCCGGAGGCCGTCCTCGGGAAACGGATTTCAGAGCACGGCCCAACGTGGGCTAGGATCTCCCTCGGTAGCGTGTCCGAGCGGCCGAAGGAGCTCGCCTCGAAAGCGAGTGTGGCGCAAGTCACCGAGGGTTCAAATCCCTCCGCTACCGCTTGCAGAAGGGCCCGGTCCAATGGACCGGGCCCTTCTCGTTCTTCCGCCCCGTCCAGGCCCCGCACCACATGATCGCCCTCGCGTTCCGCCCCGGAGCGATCCGCCGTCCGGACCGGGCCGCCCCCCTACCGAGTGATCCTTCGGCACTCCGCACACCGGGCGGCCGGGACACCCGCTGTCGGCGACCGGCCGGTTCACCTGCACGAACCGTGCCGTCGGGACGGAGCCGCCGACCGCTCGCCGCCCGACCTGCCGGCGCCGCACCCGCCGAAGCCCCCGGCAGGCGCCGCCCGGAGCACCGCACGCGACGCACCGCGGGGAGCGGAGGGGCAGGCCGTGCGGGCCGCCCCCGCGCCCACGGTGTCCCATCCGTGACGAAGGGCTCCGCCGCACGGCGTAACCCTTCTTGTAGCTTGTACTACCTGTACGGGACCCGGAAGGCGGGTTGCAGCAGGCAGGGGAGGCCGGAGCGTGGTGCAGAGCAAAAAGATCGGACTCTATGTACTGGTCGTCTTCGTGCTCTACGTCATCATCACGGACCCTGCCAAGGCGGCCGACTACGTACAGATAGGGTTCGAGGGCATTTCGAGCGCCGCTCAGGCCATAGGCGACTTCATGACGTGGATCGCCAACGGCGGCAAGAGCTGAGCGGCGGGCCCGCGTCGCAAGGAGCGCCCCATGATCCGCCACCTGGTCCTCTTCAAGCTCAACGAGGGCGTCGAGCGTGACGACCCGCGTGTCGTCGAGGGCGTGAAGGCCTTCCGGGCGCTCGGCGACCAGATCCCGGAGCTGACGTTCTGGGAGTGCGACTGGAACATCTCCGACCGCCCCATCGCCTACGACTTCGCGATCAACTCCGCGGTCGAGGACACCGATGCGCTGAAGCGCTATCTGGAGCACCCGGCCCACCAGGCCGGGGTGGCCCTCTGGCGAGAGTTCGCGACGTGGGTGATCGCCGACTACCCGTTCTGATCCCCGGCACGGATGAGCCCCCCGCCTACCCGGCAGGGGGCTGTTTCATGCCCAACTGACCCTCAACACGGTGTTATGCGGTGCTTGCACACAGTGCACATGTCTTGTGATGCTATGACCGCTTTTGACGGATGAGTTGAAGGTTAGTCGTCGAACATGTCGTAAAGGGGTGGCGTTGACCGTGCCGGCCAGTACCGCACCTCAAGCACCGCCCCAGGAGGAAACCTCGAGGAGCGAGGCGCCCGCCACAGGCGAGACACCCCCGAGGAGCCGGGGCGCCGACACCCGGGCGCTGACCCAGGTGCTCTTCGCACAGCTCAAGGAACTGGACCCGGGCACGCCCGAGCACACCCGGGTACGGGGGGCGCTGATCGAGGCGAACCTGCCGCTCGTGCGGTACGCGGCCGCGCGCTTCCGCAGCCGCAACGAGCCGATGGAGGACGTGGTCCAGGTCGGCACCATCGGGCTGATCAACGCGATCGACCGCTTCGACCCCGACCGCGGTGTGCAGTTCCCGACCTTCGCCATGCCGACCGTCGTCGGCGAGATCAAACGATACTTCCGCGACAACGTCCGCACCGTCCACGTACCGCGGCGGCTGCACGAGCTCTGGGTACAGGTCAACGGCGCGACCGAGGACCTGACGACCACCTTCGGGCGCACCCCCACGACCGCCGAGATCGCCGAGCGGCTGCGCATCACCGAGGAGGAGGTGCTGGCCTGCATCGAGGCCGGACGCTCCTACCACGCCACGTCGTTGGAGGCCGCCCAGGAGGGCGACGGACTGCCCGGCCTGCTCGACCGCCTCGGCTACGAGGACCCGGCGCTCGACGGCGTCGAACACCGCGACCTGGTGCGCCATCTCCTCGTCCAGCTCCCCGAGCGCGAGCAGCGCATCCTTCTCCTGCGCTACTACAGCAATCTGACGCAGTCGCAGATCAGCGCGGAACTCGGGGTGTCACAGATGCACGTGTCAAGGTTGCTCGCACGGAGCTTTGCGCGCCTCAGATCCGCAAATCGGATCGAAGCGTAACCGTAGAGGGTGGTGTGCGCCGGCGCTCTTGCCGACAGCAACACCGCCTCCGGGCCGCCGAACCCCCTCTGCCCTGCGCGTACTCGCTCCATACATGTCGACATGTCACTACAGCGTGTTGCCGACATGTGACATTCTGCTGGAACCGCGTTTGCCGCGGCCCCGCCGCCGGTATTCAGGTGGAGGCTGCGTTCCTCGGACGGAGCGCCGGCCGCGACCGTCAGCGACCTCAAGGGGGTGGCATGTCCGCAGACCAGGGCAGCTCGAAGGTGCTCACGCTCACCGAGAGCGACTCCGCGCCGGACAACGTGCTTCAGGGCCTTCCGGCGCCGGGTCCGGAGGCCATCGACACCCGCACCCTGTCCCGCTCCCTGTTCCTGCGGCTCGCCGCACTGGACGCCAAGGGGGGCGACAGCCCCGAACGCGCATACGTCCGCGACACCCTGATCGAACTGAACCTCCCGCTCGTGCGGTACGCGGCGGCGCGCTTCCGCAGCCGCAACGAGCCCATGGAGGACATCGTCCAGGTCGGCACCATCGGGCTGATCAAGGCGATCGACCGCTTCGACTGCGAACGGGGCGTGGAGTTCCCGACGTTCGCGATGCCGACGGTCGTCGGCGAGATCAAGCGTTTCTTCCGCGACACCTCCTGGTCGGTACGGGTCCCGCGCCGCCTCCAGGAGCTCCGGCTCGCCCTGACGAAGGCCAGCGACGAGCTCTCGCAGAAGCTGGACCGCTCGCCCACCGTGCCCGAACTCGCCGCCGCACTCGGCGTGTCCGAGGAGGACGTGGTCGACGGCCTCGCCGTCGGCAACGCGTACACGGCGTCGTCCCTGGACTCGCCCGCACCCGAGGACGACGGCGGCGAGGGCTCCCTCGCGGACCGCCTCGGCTACGAGGACAGCGCACTGGAGGGCGTCGAGTACCGCGAGTCCCTCAAGCCGCTGCTCGCCCAACTCCCGCCCCGCGAACGCCGCATCATCATGCTGCGCTTCTTCGCCAATATGACGCAGAGCCAGATCGGCGAGGAGGTGGGCATCTCGCAGATGCACGTCTCGCGGCTGCTGACGAGGACCCTTGCGCAGCTCAGGGACGGCCTCATCTCGGACTGAGCCGCCTGCGGGCCGCTCGGACGGTCGGAGCCCCACCGGGACCCCGTACGAGCGGTTCCCATTTGACGCCCCGTCAGACACACTGGCGCGATGCGACGACCAGCGTGGGCGCAGGGCCGCAGAGGCGCCGTGGCCGGTGCCACGGCAGTGGTGGTGTGTCTGGGCGGCCTCGTCGCCGCGACCACGGGCGGCGACGGCCACGCGGGCTATGTGGCGACGGGTTCGGCCGGGGCGTACACGGGCCCCTCGCGGAACGTGGCACCGACGGACGGAGTCCGGCTGGTCCCGCTCGACCGCGCCGACGCAGGAAAGGGACCCGACGGCACCGCATCGCCCACCAGGAACCCTGCACCGCCCGATGGCCCGGACACCTCCGGCACTCCGGACGCCCGGGCGGAATCAGGCGGTACGACGCACTCCCCCGGTGCCGGAGGGACGTCCGCACCGGGCGGGTCCGGCACCCGGCAACCCGGGTCGCATCCACCGAGCACTCCTCCGGGCAGGGACCACCCGGGCACCGGCTCGCCGAAGCCGACGACGCCCGGCGCCCCGGCGGCGCTGAGTGTCGGCACACCGGACCGCACCCCCGGCGACCATCGCTGGTGCGAGGACGTGACCGTCGCCTTCCGCAACACCGGCGGCACACCCGTGCGTTCGGGCACGGTCACCTTCGGTACGCACATCATCGGCGCCCTCGGCATCGACTGGGCGACCATCGAGACCGCCGAGGACCTGCCCGTGCCGATCGCCCCCGGGAGGACGAGGAAGAAGACCTGGACGGTCTGCGTCGACTCCTGGCGCGTACCGCTCGGCATGCACATCGAGACGCGGGACGTCTCGGTCGACTGGAAGTGAGCGGGGCGTGGGCGCCGCCGCGGACGGCTACTTGAGCGCGAGCCAGGCCACGACGGCGACGATCGCCACGGCGACGACGACGCCGACGATCAGGCCCACGCGGGGGCCTGAGGAAGCCGCCGCCCGGGGGGCGGCCCGAGGGGCGCCCTCGTCGACGAACGCGCGGAACATCTGGGTGCTGCCCGCGGGGTCGTAGTTGCCCTCGGGGCCCTGGTGGTTCTGTGCCATGGCTCTGGACCCTAGCGAAAACGTTGCACCGGCCCAAGCCCTGGGGTCCCCCACTGCACGTTTCCTCCCCAGTTCCCCGGCACCACGTCTCCCCACGCCGGAGCCACCCCGCAGGCGGGCCCCGCCCCCACCTCACACCGGACCCCGGCCCCGCAGCGGACCGCGCCCCGGGCACCCCCTCCACGGCACCCGGAGCCGTGCCCTGCCCCTGGCGCCGCATCGCCCCGGCCCTCCCGGCACCACCACACGGCGGGTCCCCAGCACCACCTCCACGCCACACGCCGCTTCCCCGGCACCGGGGGCTGTGCCCACCCTCCCCCAAGCTCTCGACTGCTCCCCCAAGCTCTCGCCTCCTCCCCCAAGCTCTCGACTTCGCTCGAGCAGGGGGCACCCCCATGAGCAGGGGGCACCCCCATGAGCAGGGGGACCCCCATCGCCCTAGGGGGCACCGCCCAGGCACCAGGGAAGGAACGACTGCCCACAGCGGCAGCGGGAGCCGCAGCACGCCCCCTCCCGCACCGTCGGCGCAGCCCCACGGCGGCGCGGCCGCCCTCCGGCACGAGGGGGCGTGGCGGGACCTCCGCCCGCAGCGGCCGGCGCGCAGGTACCGGGTCGCCGGACGTGTGACGGAGGCGCGCCGGTCCGAGGACGGAGGTCCCGGCGCGCACCCGACCCACCACGGACAGACGGCGCACCACCCAGGCGCCGCACACCAGCACGCGCCCCGCCCCACCACGAACAACCGGGCAGCGGCGCCGGCCGCGGTGCCGCACAAGGGGTATCGGGGGCAGCCCCCGCCGGGCGGCTTCCGCGCGGTGGGCGTTGGGCGGCGGGCGGCGGGCGGCGGGCGGCGGGGCGCGACTCCACTCAAGGCGCCCCCGCCAGCCCTCCCTTTGCCGGGATTTTAATGCCTTACGCAACCATTTAATTTGCCTGCGGCAACCAAACGCCCTATGGTTGCTGCAAGCAATCAAATATGGGAGGTGCGATGGCCGCCCGAGGCCAATTCGAGGAGCTGGCTCGGCAGCTCAGTGCCATCGGCGCCGTGAAGCGTGACCTCGCGCGGATCCTGCCGCACGACTGCCCGTCCGGAGCCGCCGGCGTGCTGACCCTGCTGGGCCGGTACGGCGAGATGCGGATGAGCCGGCTCGCGGAGCTGCTCGCCGTCGACATGTCGGTGACCAGCAGACATGTCGCCCATCTGGCGGAGCGCGGCTGGATCGACCGGATCCCCGACCCGGCCGACAAGCGGTCGCGGATCGTACGGCTGACCGGCGCGGGCGAGCAGCAGCTCGTCGAGCTCTCGGAGCGGACGGCGCAGCTGCTCGCGTACCGGCTCGGCGACTGGAGCGACGACGAGGTCGGCCGGCTCATCGAGCTGATGGCCCGGCTGCGCGAGAGCTTCGGCGACTGCCGGTCGTCCCCGAGGTTCCCCTACCCGGGCGCGGACCTCGCGGACACCGCAGCGGATGTCGCGGCCGCCGCAGCGGTCATCGCGGACACCTCACCCATCACAGACCTGACCACCCGTACACCCGCTTGAGAAAAGGAAGTCCATGGCAACGACCACACCAGCCGGTGTGCGGGGCAGCCATGCCAAGCACTCTGGAGCGCCGGACGGCGCTCCGATGACACACCGCCAGATCATGGAGGCACTGTCCGGGCTGCTGCTCGGCATGTTCGCCGCCATCATCTCGTCGACGATCGTGTCCAACGCACTGCCGACGATCATCAAGGATCTCGGCGGTGGCCAGAGCGCCTACACCTGGGTCGTGACCGCGTCGCTGCTCGCGATGACGGCGACGACGCCCCTGTGGGGCAAGATGGCCGACCTGGTCAGCAAGAAGGCGCTCGTACAGATAGCCCTGTGCGTGTACATCGCCGGCTCCGTCGTGGCCGGTCTCGCCCAGAACCCGGGCATGCTGATCTCCGCCCGTGCCATTCAGGGCATCGGCGCCGGCGGTCTGTCCGCCCTGGCGCAGATCATCATGGCCGCGATGATCTCCCCGCGTGAGCGCGGTCGCTACTCCGGCTACCTCGGTGCCACCTTCGCCGTCGCCACCGTCGGCGGTCCGCTGCTCGGCGGCGTGATCACGGACACCAGCTGGCTCGGCTGGCGCTGGTGCCTCTACGTCGGTGTGCCGTTCGCGCTGATCGCGCTGGTCGTGCTGCAGAAGACGCTGCACCTGCCGGTGAGCAAGCGGAAGGTCAAGGTCGACTGGGCGGGCGCCTTCTTCATCACCGCCGCCGTCAGCCTGCTGCTCATCTGGGTGACCTTCGCGGACGACAAGTACGACTGGCTGTCGTGGCAGACGTACACGATGGTCGGCGGTTCGGTCCTCCTCACGCTGGTCTTCCTCTTCGTCGAGACCAGGGCGAGCGAGCCGATCATCCCGCTGCGCCTGTTCCGCAACCCCACCATCGCGCTGGCCTCGCTGGCCTCCCTCTTCGTCGGTGTCGCGATGTTCGCGGGCACCGTGTTCTTCAGCCAGTACTTCCAGCTGGCGCGCGACAAGTCGCCGACGATGTCGGGTGTGATGACCATCCCGATGATCGCGGGGCTGTTCGTCTCCTCGACCGTGTCCGGCCAGGTGATCACCAAGACCGGACGGTGGAAGTCCTGGCTGGTGGTCGGCGGTGTCCTGCTGACCGGCGGCCTGGGGATGCTCGGCACGATGCGGTACGACACCCCGTACTGGCACCTCGCGATCTACATGGCGATCATGGGCCTCGGCATCGGCATGATGATGCAGAACCTGGTCCTGTCGACCCAGAACCAGGTCGCCCCGCAGGACCTCGGCGCGGCCAGCTCCACGGTCACCTTCTTCCGTTCGCTCGGCGGTGCGGTGGGCGTCTCGGTGCTCGGCTCCGTCATGGCCACCCGGATCACCGACTACGTGAGGGACGGCCTCGCCGAACTCGGCCCCAAGGGCCGGGCCCTGGGCCACGCCGGCACCGGCGGTGGCGGCATCCCCGATCTGGACAAGCTGCCCGCGCCGTTCCGCACCATCATGGAGAGCGCCTACGGGCACGGCATCGGCGACGTCTTCCTGTACGTCGCGCCGATCGCGTTCCTCGCCTTCCTCGTGACGCTGTTCATCAAGGAGGTTCCGCTGCGTACCGCGGGTGGCCTGGAGCAGGCCGCGGCGAACGCCGCGCCGGCCGAGGCCACGGCCGCCCCCCTGGCGGCCGAGACCGCCGCCCCGGTCCAGGAGGAGAAGGTCCCGAGCTGGGCCGTCGCGTCCACCGAGCCCGCCGGTGAGGGCTCCGAGGCCCTCGAGGGCACCCAGCGGCTCGCCGCCGTGGCCACCGTCGCCGCGGCTGCGGACGGCGCGGCCGGGTCCGCCGGCGGCGGGATACCCGTGCGCGGGTTCGTCCGCGGCGCCGAGAGCGCACCGGTCGCCCGGGCCGCCGTCACGCTGATCTCCCTCGGCGGACGCCAGCTGGGCCGGTCGGTCGCGCAGGCCGACGGCGCCTACGCCCTGGACGCGCCCGGCGCCGGTTCGTACGTCCTGATCGCGTCCGCCGACGGCTTCCAGCCGCAGGCCTCCACGGTCGTCGTCGCCGACGAGCCGGTCGCCTACGACATCCTGCTGAGCGGCACCAGCGGCCTCAGCGGTGTCGTGAGGTCCGCGGAGACGGGCGCACCGGTCGTGGGCGCCATGGTCATCGTCACCGATGTCCGCGGCGACGTCCTCGCCACGGGAACCACAGGCGAGCAGGGCGAGTTCGCCTTCGGCGAGCTGGTGCCCGGCCTCGTGACCATCGCCGTCAACGCGGCCGGTCACCGGCCGACGGCCCTGCCCGTCGAGGTCGGCGGCACCGGGGTCACCCGGGTCGAGGTCGAGCTGAACTCCGGCGCGCAGGTGCGGGGCACCGTACGGGCCGGCGGGGTGGCGCTCACCGACGCCCGCGTCACGCTCGTCGACGCGGCCGGCAACGTCGTCGGCACCGCGACCACGGGCACCGACGGGGCGTACGCCTTCGGCGACCTCGACGGCGGCGAGTACACGGTCATCGCGACGGGTTACCCGCCCGTGGCGACCGCGCTCACCGTGTCGGGCCGCGGAAGCGACGCCCACGACATCGAACTCGCCCACCCGGGCGAGTGACGGACCCCGGGCCGTGAGCACCGTCCGACGAGCGGAGGCGGCGCCCATGGCCCGGACCGGGCGCCCCCAGGGTGGGCCACGGGTTGGGACGGCCCGCCCCACCCGGGGGCGCCTTCTCTTTCTGCCGAAACCGTCCCGCCGCGGGCAGCCGTCCCGCAGCCGATCCCCCCGTGGCGGGCGTCCCCGGCCGATCCCCCGTGGGCAGCCGCCCGCAGGGCGATGGGGGCGCCCCGGTGCCGGGCGCCCGGAAGGCGACGACCACCGGCTCCCCGGCCCGGGCACCGCAACACCAACCCAAGGAGACCCTCCGGCAATGGCGCTGACCGCAACAATCCGTACACGCGACGGCTGGGCCGTCCCCCACGCGGTCGTGACGGTGACCGACATGACCGGCGCCCAGGTACTCCGCGCGGAGGCCGACGCCCAGGGCTCGGTCCGGGACGCGACCACGCTCACGCCCGGCCCCTACACCGTGATCGTCACCGCCGTCGGTTACGCCCCCGTCGCGTCCACCGCGCTGGTCACGGCCGGCGGCCGCGCGGAGGTCGGCCAGGTGGTGCTGGCCCGTCAGGGCGGCAGCGAACTCCCGCCGCCCGGACCCTGGACCATCGACCCCGCGCACTCCGCCGTGGGCGCCGTCGCCCAGCACCTCGGGATCTCCAGCGTGCACGGGCGGTTCACGGACTTCGGCGGACGGATCGAGATCGCCGCGGACGACGTGGAGAAGTCCCGTGTGGAGGCGGTCATCCGCGCGGCGTCGATCGACACCGGCAACGGCATGCGGGACCGGCACCTCACGTCCCCGGACTTCCTGGACGTGGAGCGGTACCCGGAGATCACGTACCGGTCCACTGGCATCGGTCCGGCCGGCGCCGACCGCTGGACGGTGCACGGGGAGCTCGGCATGCACGGTGTCGTACGGGACGTCGACCTGGACCTGTCGTACCTGGGCACCGGCCCCGACCCGTGGGGCGGTGTGCGCGCCGCCTTCCGCGCCACCGCCGAACTGCGCCGCGAGGACTTCGCGATGAACTACAACCAGGTGGTCCAGGCCGGCATCTCGGCCATCGGCACGACGCTGAAGGTCGAACTGGACATCCAGGCGGTCCAGGGCGAAACGCTGCCGGGCGCGTAGGGTGCCCGCATGGCACCCCACATCGCTACGAACACCCCGGTTTCGCTGGACGAGTTGCTGGACTTCGTGCGCCCCCGGCACCGGGCGATCCTGCTGACGCGGCGCGGCGACGGGTCGCCCCAGGCGTCACCCCTCACCTGCGGTGTCGACGACTCCGGCCGGATCGTGGTCTCCACCTACCCGGAGCGGGCCAAGACCCGCAACGCCGCCCGGGATCCCTGGGTCAGCGTCCTGGTCCTCAGCGACGAGTGGAACGGCCCCTGGGTCCAGATCGACGGCACGGCGGAGGTGCTGGACGCCCCGGACTCCGTGGAACCCCTCGTCGAGTACTACCGGAACATCGCCGGCGAGCACCCGGACTGGGACGAGTACCGTGCCGCGATGCTCAAGCAGGGAAAGTCGATCATCCGGATCACCCCGGAGCGGTGGGGCCCCGTGGCCACGGGCGGCTTCCCCGCACGGCTCGCCGAGCCGGAGGGCTCCTGACGGGACGACGGCACCGCCCTTCCGGAGTTCCTCACCGGGGGACAGTGCCACCCTTCCGAGGCTCCTCACCGGAGGAAGGTGCCACCCTTCCGAGGCCTCGTGCCCGGGAGGGTGACGCGGCGCCGCCTACTCCCAGGCCCGCTCCACCATCGCCTCGATCCCGGCGATCAGCAGGTCCAGGGCGAACACGAAGTCGCGTTCCCGCATCTCCTCGACGGTGTCGCCGCCCCGCGCCTCCATCATGGCCGTGGCCTCCTGGACGACCTCGGCCACCTCTATCTTCGTCGTGATGGTGGACATGGCCTCGCGGTAGAACTCGTCCTGGCTCACCCCCGCCGCCTCGACCCGCTCGACGAAGTGGCCCTCGATCGTGCCGAAGCCGTACACGAACTGGAAGACGGCCGCGATCGCCCCGGCCCGGCCGTGCACCGGCAGTCCGCTCCCCCGGATCACACGCTGCACGGCCAGCGAGAAGTCCAGGGAGTGCGGCCCGATGTTGAGGAAGGTGCCGGCGAGGGACGACGCCCACGGATGCCGTACCAGCATCGACCGGTACTCCGCGGCGAGCGCGCGCAGCTGGTCGCGCCAGTCGGCCGGCGAGTCGGCGGGAGGCAGCCGCAGTTCGCCGAAGACCGTGTCGAGGGCGAGTTCGAGGAGGTCGTCCTTGGTGTCCACGTACCAGTAGACCGACATCGCCGTGACGTTCAGTTCCGCCGCGAGGCGGCGCATCGAGAACTTGGCGAGTCCCTCCGCGTCGAGCAGCCGCACGGAGACCTCGGTGATGTGGTCCCGGTCCAGTCCGGACGGCTGGTCGCTCCTGCGCGTCGCGCCACCGCGGGGCGCCTTGTCCTGCAGCCAGACACTGCTGCGCGCCGGACGTCCGGCCCGGTCGGCTGCCCTCACCATGCCGCACCTCTTCTCGTCTTGCCTGAGCCGATGCTATGCGGGAGGAGCCTTCCCGGTAGCCCGGAGGTCAAGGCGCCGGGCGTGCCCCGCCGGGAGGCCGGAGAGCCGACCGCGCCCCGTATCGAGATCAACGCGCCAGGGGCGCTCCCCGCTCAAGGGTCCGCGCGCCGGATGCGCGCCCCTCGGACGATGGGTGCGCCCGGCGCGCTCCGGGACGGCCGCCGCGCGCTGACTGTGCGCGGCGGCCGCCGGGTCACGCCCCGGGGCGCGCCCCCGCCGCCGCCCTGCGCAGCAGCGCCGCCGCGAGGAGCCCGCCCAGGAGCACCGCGGCCGCGCCGACCAGTTGGCTCGTCTGGAGGCCCTGGGCGAAGGCATCGGCGATGCGGTGCCGCTCGCCCGAGGAGTGCGTTGCGGCCAGGGCCGCCGGGAGGGAGGCGGCGGAGACGGCGACCAGGGACGCGAAGCGGGCGTTGAGGACCGCGCCGAGGACGGCCACGCCGAGCCCGTTGCCGAACTCGGCGAGCGTGCCGTTGACGCCGGCGCCCACGCCCGCCTTCTCCGGCGGGATCGCGCCCATGATCGCGTTGGCCATCGCGGGCATGGCGAGCGCGATGCCCGCGCCCATCACGATCAGGCCGGTGAGCATGCCCCCGTAGCCGCCGTCCGTTCCGGAGCTGAGCAGCGCGATGGCCGCCAGGCCCCCGGCGAGCATCGTCATGCCGGCGGCGATGGTCACGGGGGTGCCGAGCCGGGGCATCAGCCGGGCGCCGACGCCGGTGAGGTTCAGCGCCACGACGGTGAGGGCGAGCGGGGCCGTGCGCAGACCCGCTTCCAAGGGGCCGTACCCGAGGACGAACTGGAGGTGCTGGGTGAGGAGGAAGAGCGAACCGCCCATGCCGAAGGCCACCAGGATCGCCCCGGCGACCGCGCCGGTGAACTGCTGGTTGCGGAAGAAGTGCATGTCCAGCATGGGGTGCGGGGTGTGCAGTTCCCAGAGCACGAATCCGACGAGGACGGCGGCCGCGACGCACCCGGACACCAGGACCCGGACCGACGTCCAGCCGTCCACCGGGCCGGAGATGATCGCGTAGACCAGCGCCGCCATGCCGACGGTGGACAGGAGCGCGCCGAAGATGTCGGGGCGGTCGCCCTGGGGGTTCTTCGTCTCGGGGACCAGCCGCAGGACGGCGGCCAGCCCGAGCGCCGCCACCGGGATGTTGATCAGGAACAGCGACCCCCACCAGAAGTGGTCCAGCAGGAAGCCGCCGAGCAGCGGTCCCGCGGCGAAGCCGAGCGAACTGACCGTCGACCAGAGGGCGATCGCCCTGACGCGCTCGGCGTCGTCGAAGATCTGCATGACCACGGCGAGCGTGGTCGTCATGAGCAGCGCCCCGCCCACGCCCATGCCGGCGCGGGCGGCGATCAGCTGCCCGGCGTTCTGCGCGAAGGCGGCGACCAGCGAGCCGGTGCCGAACAGCGCGAGGCCCGCGGCCAGCATCTTCTTGCGGCCGTAGCGGTCCGCCGAGCTTCCGGCGGTGAGCAGCAGGCCCGACTGCACCAGCGAATAGGCGTTGATCATCCACTGGATGTCGGCGGTGGAGGCGTCCAGTGCCCGGGTGAGGGACGGGATGGCGACATTGAGGACGGTGTTGTCCAGCAGCACGGTGAGCTGGGCGAGGCAGATGACACCCAGGATCAGCCAGCGCCGGGGGTGGCCCTGAGGGCCCGGCCGGGTCGGGGTCTCGGCGGTGGTCGCCGTCATGTCGATTCCTCTACGGTGTATGGGGACGGAAGACTTACACCGTAGAGGGCCCCTCGTACGCCGTACAACCGGGTTTTGTCCGATACGGTTCCGCACGCACGCCCTGAGGTCCGCGACACCACCAGGTCGAGCCGAGGAGCCGAGGTCGAGTGAGAAGCCGGATGTCACCGCGTCGACGGCGCACCCTTCCCTTCCTGCTGGCCATGGGCTTATGGGGGGCGCTCGCCGCGCCTCCCGCGCAGGCGCACGACGGGCCGGGCGGCGGGGGACCCGGTGCGGCGGCCGTTCCGCTGCGGGTCGCGACGTACAACATCCATGCGGGTGCCGGGATGGACGGCGTCCTCGACCTCGACCGGCAGGCGGCCGCCCTGCGCGACCTGGACGCCGATGTCGTCGGGCTCCAGGAGGTCGACGTCCGGTGGGGGGCGCGCAGCGAGTGGCGCGACGTCGCCGCCGAGCTGGCACGACGGCTGGACATGCATGTGTTCTTCGCGCCGATATACAGCCTCGATCCGCCGCAGGAGGGTGCTCCACGGCGGGAGTTCGGGGTCGCCGTGCTGTCCCGGTATCCGGTGACGGCTGCGGAGAACCACGACATCACCCGGCTGTCCACGCAGGACCCGAACCCGGTCCCGGCACCGGCACCCGGATTCGCCGAGGTCGTCGTCCGTGCACGGGGGCTGCCCGTGCACGTGTACGCCACGCACCTCGACTACCGGCAGGGTCCCGCGGTCCGGATCGCCCAGGTCGCCGATATGCGGCGCATCATGGCTGAGGACTGCGACAGGCCCGGGCGGTGTCCGCGGCAGGTGCTGCTCGGCGACTTCAACGCGACGCCGGACGCGCCCGAACTCGCCCCGCTGTGGCAGGAGCTGGCCGACGCGGGTCCGGGACCGGAGGCGGGTTCCGCGGGGTACACGTTCCCGGCGGACGTGCCGGTGAAGCGGATCGACTACGTCGCCGTGTCACGGCGGGACGTCCGGGTGTGCGACGTGGCGGTGGCCGAGACGCTCGCCTCGGACCACCGCCCCGTCGTGGCGGACCTGTTGCTGCGGCGGGGCCGCTAGGGGATGTCCTTCTTGCGGGTGAGGTCGTAGAAGGTCGCGTCGCCCACCTTGACCTTCTTGAAGGTGGCCTCCACCCAGGTGGTGATCCGGGAGGCGGTGCCGCCGGACCGGCCCCCGGGGCCGCCCATGCCGCCGCCCCGTCCTCCGGAGGACGACAGGAAGTAGTGGATCCGTCCGTCCTCGACGTACTGCTTGAACTGGGCGAGCGTCGGGGACGGGTCGCTGCCGTTGAACCCGCCGATCGCCATCACCGGGGTGCCGGTGGCGAGTTGGTAGCTCGCGGCGTTCTGGGAGCCGACGGTCGCGGCGGTCCAGGTGTAGTCGCCTGCGCCGTCCTTCAGCATCGCCTCGGCCCGGGCGCTCACGCTCGGGCCGTCGAGAAGGCCTCCCATCGCCCCGCTCCTGCCGCCCCGCTCGCCCGGCAGGCGGCCTCCGCCGGGGAGTCCGCCGGCGCCGGGGCCGGTTGCGGAGTTCCCGCGGCCCGGCACGGGCGGCTGCGCCCCGGCGGCACCGCGACCCGCGCCGCCGTTCCCGCCGCCCGGACCCGGGAACTGTCCCATGCCGCCGCCCGGAGCGTTCCCCCCGGGCCCACCGCCCATGGCGCCACCCGGACCACCGGTGCCACCCGCCGCGCCACCGCGACCGCCCATGCCGCCCGCAGCACCGCCGGGACCGCCCATGCCGCCCGCAGCACCGCCGGGACCACCGGCCCGCGGCCCGCCGCCCGGGCCGCCCATCCCGCTCGCCCCCGCCGGACCCGCCGTCACGATCGAGCCCGTGTGGCCCGTGTTCACCGTCGAGAGGGTGTACGCCAGCGGAGCCGCGAGACAGGCCGTCAGACTCAGCGCCACCGCCGTGAGCGCCGCACGGCGGCCCAGCTGCGGTGCCAGCAGCAACCCCAGCGCGCCCCCGATCCCCGCGACGAGCACGGCCCAGCGCAGCCACGGCAGATAGTCCGGGGTGCGGTCGAGCAGAACGTACGCCCAGATCGCCGACACCGCCACCGTCCCGGCCAGCACGAGCCTCGGCCACAGGCGGGTGCGCTCCTCCCAGAGGACCGTCGCGCCCATGCCGACGAGCGCCGCGATGTAGGGCGCGAGCGCCACCGTGTAGTACTGGTGGAAGATCCCGGCCATGAAGCTGAAGACGGCGGCGGTCGCCAGCAGCGCCCCGCCCCAGGCGAGGAAGGCCGCCCGGACCGCATCCGTCCTCTTCGCCCGCCAGGTCAGCGCGATGCCCGCGGCGAACAGGATCAGGGCGGCCGGCAGCAGCCACGCGATCTGGGCGCCCACCTCCGCGCCGAACATCCGGGTGAGGCCCGTCTCGCCCCACTGGCCGCCCGCGCCGCCGCCGGGCCCGCCGCCTCCGCCGACGCTGCCGGTCTCGTCGCCGTTGATACGGCCGAGGCCGTTGTAGCCGAAGGTCAGCTCCAGGAACGAGTTGTGCTGCGAGCCGCCGATGTACGGGCGCGACGAGGCCGGCCAGAGCTCCACCACCGCGACCCACCAGCCGCCCGCGGCGACGGTCACCAGTCCGGAGAGCAGCAGCTGACCCGCGCGCCTGAGCGGACGCACCGGCGCGCACACCGCGTACAGGACCGCCAGCGGCGGCAGGATCAGGAACGCCTGGAGGGTCTTGGTGAGGAAGGCCAGGCCGACCGCGACGCCCGCCCACACCAGCCACCGGGTGCGCCCGTCCTCCAGTGCGCGCAATACGCAGTACACCGTGACGGTCATGAGGAGGGTGAGCAGCGCGTCCGGGTTGTTGAAGCGGAACATCAGCGCGGCGACCGGCGTCAGCGCGAGCACCGTGCCCGCGATCAGCCCCGCGGCCGCACCGAACCGGCGCCGCACGGCCCCGTACAGGACGGCGACCGTGGCCACGCCCATCAGCACCTCGGGGACGAGGATCGCCCAGGACGAGAGCCCGAAGACGCGGACCGACAGCGCCATCGGCCAGAGCGCCGCCGGCGGCTTGTCGACCGTGATCGCGTTCCCCGCGTCCAGCGACCCGAAGAAGAGGGCCTTCCAGGACTGGCTGCCCGCCTGAACGGCCGCCGAGTAGAAGGAGTTGGCGTATCCCGAGGCGCTCAGGTTCCAGAGGTAGAGCAGCGCGGTGACGAGGAGGAGCGCGGGGAGCGCGAACCGGGACGGTTCCTTCCCGCCCCCGCGGGCGGTCGTCGCGCCGGAGGCACCGTGCACGGCACCCGCCACCGGCTGCGGGGAGGTCTGGGAGTACATGGTCAACGTCGTTCCCTCCGGTCACTCTGCCCGTACGCCGGCTCCGGCTCCGGGAACACCCAGGCCCGCAGCAGCAGGAACCGCACCACGGTCGCCGCGAGGTTCGCGGCCACCAGCACCGCGAGCTCCGTACCGTGGGACGCCGCACCGCCGGCCGCCGCGCCGAGGGCGGCGAGCGAGCCGCTGGTCAGGGCGAGGCCGACGCCGAACACGACGAGCCCCTGCGCCTGGTGCCGCACCGCGCGCTCCCGGCCGCGTACGCCGAAGGTGAGCCGGCGGTTGGCCGCCGTGTTGGCGACCGCCGAGACGAGCAGCGCCAGCGCATTGGAGATCTGGGCCCCCGCGGCCGTGCGGAAGACGGAGTACAGCAGCAGATAGAAAAGCGTGGACAGCGCGCCCACCACGCAGAAGCCGACGAGCTGGCGGGCCAGTCCGCGCGGTACGCCGGGCACCTCGCGGTCGCGCGGATCGTCCCCGAAGGGCCGGGCGAGCCGGTCCAGGGGCAGCGCGCCCACGGCGAGCGCACGGCCCACCCGCCAGACCCCCTTGAGGTCCTCCGTCGCCGTCCGCACGATGTGCACCGTCGATTCGGGGTCGTCGACCCAGTCGACCGGCACCTCGTGGATCCGCAGCCCGGCCCGCTCGGCGAGCACCAGCATCTCGGTGTCGAAGAACCAGCCGGTGTCCTCGACGAGCGGCAGCAGCACCCTCGCCACATCGCGCCGGATGGCCTTGAAGCCGCACTGGGCGTCCGAGAAGCGCGCGGCGAGCGAACCGCGCAGGATCAGGTTGTAGGCGCGGCTGATGAGCTCCCGCTTGGGCCCGCGCACGACCCGCGAACTGCGGGCCAGCCGTGAGCCGATCGCCAGGTCCGAGTGGCCCGAGATCAGCGGGGCCACCAGTGGCAGCAGGGCGTTCAGGTCGGTCGACAGGTCGACGTCCATATAGGCGAGTACCGGTGCGTCCGACGCGGACCAGACGGCCCGCAGCGCTCGGCCGCGGCCCTTCTGCTCCAGCCGGACGTACCGGACCCGGTCGTCGGCGTCCGCGAGCCGGGCCGCGACCTGGGGGGTGCGGTCGGTGGACGCGTTGTCCGCGATCGTGATGCGGAAGCGGTAGGGGAAGGTACGGGCGAGATGGTCGTGCAGCCGCAGCACGCACGGCTGGAGGTCCTTCTCCTCGTTGTAGACGGGGATCACCACATCCAGAACCGGTACGCCGCCGTCCGTGCCCACCGGGACGGGGCACCGGGCCGGCAGGGCGCCCGGGGCGGACCCGGTGCCGGGGAGAGAGTCGGTTTGCATGGCACCGACACTCGCCAAGTGCCCTGTCAGGCCTGTGTGGTGAGCCTGTGGCGGGGCTGTGAGTACGGGACGGGGCCGGTGGGCCGGCCGGCGGGGGCGTGCGCGCCCGGGGCCGGTGCGCCCGGGGCGTGCGCCGGAAGATGCACCGTGAAGACCGTGCACCCGGGCACGCTGTCCACCGTCACGGCGCCCCCGTGCGCGGCCGTCACCGCCTGGACGATGGCGAGTCCGAGCCCGGTCGACCCGGAGGCGCGCGAGCGCGAGGAGTCGCCCCGCGCGAACCGTTCGAAGACGTGCGGCAGCAGCGCGGGCGGGATGCCGGGCCCGTCGTCCTGGACGTCCAGGCACACCCAGGGCTCGTGCCGGTGCACGCGCGCGGTGACGGTGGTGCCCGGGGGCGTGTGCGTACGGGCGTTGGCCAGCAGATTGACCAGGACCTGGTGCAGGCGGGCGGGGTCGGCGAGGACGAGCTGGGGCTCGTCGGGCAGGTCCAGGCGCCACACGTGGTCCCGCCCGGCGGCGCGGGCGTCGGCGACGGCGTCCACGACCAGCGGGGACACGTCGGTGGTCTCGTACGAGAGCGGGCGCGCCGCGCCCCCTGCCGCCGCCTCTCCGGCGGCCTCGCTCGCGTCGAGGCGGGCGAGCAGCAGCAGATCCTCGACGAGACCCGTCATCCGGTCGGCCTCGGACTCGATGCGCCCGAGGGCGTGCCGGGTGTCGGGCCCGGTCGCCTCCCGGCCCCGCCTCGTCAGCTCGGCGTACCCGCGGATCGACGCGAGCGGGGTACGCAGTTCGTGGCTGGCGTCGGCCACGAACTGGCGCACCCGTGTCTCGCTGCGCTGGCGCGCGTCGAGCGCGGCGTGGACGTGGTCCAGCATGCGGTTGAGCGCGGCGCCGACCTGGCCGACCTCGGTGCGCGGGTCGGCCTCGGCGTCCGGGACGCGTTCGTGCAGGGCCACCTCGCCGCTGTGCAGCGGAAGTTCGGAGACCCGGGTGGCGGTGGCGGCGACCTTGCGCAGCGGCCGCAGCGCGACCCCGACCATCGCGACGCCCGCGATCCCGGCGGCGATCAGACCGGCGCCGGTGACACAGACCTCGACGAGGACCAGCGTGCCGATGGTCCCCTGCACATCGTTCTCGGGGAAGCCGATCACGGCCGATCCGTCGCCGGTGGACCGGACGCGGTAGTCGCCGAGCCCGGGCAGGGTGATGTCGTGCGGGAGGCCGTCCCGCGGCACGGACGTGAGCACGGCGAGCTGGTCCGCGGTCAGGGACGCCAGGTGCGAGGAAGGCAGCGAACCGGTCCCGTCGATGCTCTTCGCGCCGCTGGTGAACCGTCCGTCGGGACCGGTGCGGGTGCCGACGGTGCCCAGCGGCTGGCCCGGGGCCGCCACGAAGTCCAGCCTGCCGCGGTCCCGCTCCATGTCCCGCTCGGGATCGGGCAGATGCTCCGCACGCTGCACGGCCACCCTGAGCTGGTCGTTCAGCCGCTGGTAGAGGAAGGACTGCACGGCGAGTGTGGTGACCGTGCCGATCACCGCGGCGACGACGGCGATCAGGACGACGGCCGAGACCACGAGCCGGGTGCGCAGCGAACGGGGCGACCGCCGCCCCGCTCTCGGGGGGCGACGGCCGTGTCCGCCGGAACCGTGGTCCCGTGTCACCGTGCGGCGATCATGTCCGCCGGACTCCCGGCCGGGTCTCACGGGGCGACGGCCGGGTCGACCGCCGGCTTGATCAGGTATCCGGCGCCCCGCCGCGTGTGGATCATCGGCTCCCGGCCGGCGTCTATCTTCCGCCGCAGATAGGAGATGTACAGCTCGACGACGTTGGCCTGTCCGCCGAAGTCGTAGCTCCAGACCCGGTCGAGGATCTGTGCCTTGCTCAGCACACGGCGCGGATTGCGCATGAGATAGCGCAGCAGCTCGAATTCGGTGGCGGTCAGATGGATGGACTCCCCGCCGCGCGACACCTCGTGACTGTCCTCGTCGAGGGTCAGGTCGCCCACCATCAGCAGGGACTCGCTGCGCCTGTCGGCCGCGCCCGCCCGCCGGATGAGTCCGCGCAGCCGGGCGACGACCTCCTCCAGGCTGAACGGCTTGGTCACATAGTCGTCGCCGCCCGCGGTCAGCCCGACGATCCGGTCCTCGACGGCGTCCCGCGCCGTCAGGAACAGCACGGGGACGTGGGGCTGTTCGCGGCGCAGCCTGCCGAGCACGGCCAGCCCGTCCATGTCGGGCAGCATCATGTCCAGCACGACGGCGTCGGGACGGAACTCGCGCGCGGTCTGCACCGCGGCCGCCCCGTCCCCCGCACTGCGGATCTGCCAGCCTTCGTAACGCAGGGCCATGGACAGCAGCTCGGTGATCGCCACCTCGTCGTCCACGACAAGCACCCGGACGGGGCTCCCGTCCGGCCTCAGCAGTTCGGTACGCCCCTGGGGCGCGGTCGCGGTCATGCCCCACAGACTGCGCCGCGGCTCTGAGAACGGCCTTGCCGGAACCTGTGAAATCCCTGAGAAAACCCCGGCGGGCGCCGGCTCAGGTCAGGCCGAACAGCCGCGCCCCGTTGTCGTGGCAGACCGCGCGCAGCCAGTCGTCCCCGAGGCCGAGCCGCTCCAGTGCGTGCAGCTGATGGACGTACGGATACGGGATGTTGGGGAAGTCGCTGCCGAGCAGTACCCGGTCTCCCAGGTCGGCGATCCGCCCGCACTCGCCCCGGGGGAAGGGCGCGAACCGCTCGCTGAAGTCGGTGAACGCCATGGTCGTGTCCAGCCGCACCTCCCTATAGCGCTCGGCGAGCTCCAGGAAGTCCGTGTACTCGGGCATCCCCAGGTGTGCGACCACCAGCCGCAGCCGGGGGTGCCGGGCCAGCACCCGCGCCACGGGCTCCGGTCCGGTGTACTTACCGGGCGCGGGGCCGGAACCGCAGTGCATGACGACGGGGATGCCGGCTTCGGCGAGGACACCCCAGACCGGGTCGAGCAGGGGGTCCGACGGGTCGTACGCCCCCACCTGCACATGCGCCTTGAAGACCCGGGCCCCGGCCTCCACCGCCTCCCTGACGTACTCCGCCACGCCCGGCTCCGGGAAGAGCGTCGCCGTGTGCAGGCAGTCCGGGGTCCGGCGGGCGAACTCGACGGCCCATCCGTTCAGCCATGCCGCCATGCCCGGCTTGTGCGGGTACAGCATCGCGGTGAACGCCCGCACGCCGAACTCCCTGAGCACCGCGAGCCGTTGCTCCTCGTCGTGCCGGTAGGCGATGGGCCACTCGATCCGGGTCAGCGGCCCCGCGCCGTCGAAGTACTCCCACACCTTGCGCAGGACGCGCTCGGGCATGAAGTGGGTGTGCACGTCGACGAGCCCGGGCAGCCCGAGCCGCTGCCAGAACGCGCGGACGGCGCCGCTTCCCTCACTCTCCTGCACGGACGAACCCATGGCTCCGCTCGACCTTGGCGACGTGGAGGACGTACTGCTCGTACCACTCGGCGCGCCCGCGCCGCTGCGCCGCGCGGTGCTCCGCATGCGCCCGCCACTCGGCCAGCGCGGTCTCGTCACGGAAGTACGCCACGGTGATCCGCAGCCCGCCCGGGGTCGCCGCGCTGTCCTCGCCCAGGAACCCGGGTATCTCCCTGACCAACTCGTCCATACGGGCGGCGGTCTCGCCGTATCCGTTGTCCCCGTCCGTGCGGAGGGAGGTGAAGATGGCCGCGTAGTAAGGGGGTTCGTGAGCCGGGACGGGGACGGGGAGGCCGGCGGGCAGGGGGGCGGGGACGCCGGCGGCGGGGTCGACGGACGCGGGGCCTTCGACGGACGCCGGGGCGCCGGCGGGAGCGAGGTCCGAAGTGGGCGCCCCGGCGAGGGCGGACGGACCGACCGGCGCGGAGGCGTCGGCGGGCGGGACGGATGCGTCAGGTGCTGTGACGTGATCACTCATGACGACCACGATCCGGTCCGGGCGGCGGGCCTGTCCACCCCTGTGGACAACGGTCACCGAGCCTTGACCGTACGGGATCGATCACTTGACCGTACGGGATCCGTTCGTTGACGTGCGGCCGGACGAGCCTCAGAAGAGCCCGCCCTGGACGGCCGATACGTCCCGCAGGGGAACGGTCGTCCGCAACGGTCCGGGCCCGGCACCCACCCGGGGCACCACCGCGTCCCCCGAGCCCTTCGCCCCTCCAGCTCCGCCAGCCCCTTCAGCCTCTCCAGTCCCTATCGCTCCCCCCGCTTCCGCTCCCCCCGCCCGCGCTCCGCCCGCTCCCTCCCGCTCTCTCACCGCCTCCAGACGCCACCCGGCGAGGAGCCGGCCGTCGAGGACGATCACGCGCCCGCCCGTTCGCCCCGCGGCCTCCCGCAGATGCAGATCGGGCCCGGCGACGGCGATGAGGGTGCCTGCGACGACCCCGCCGTCCGTCAGCTCGCTCACCACGGCACCGGCGGCAGGCAGTCCTTCGAGGCCGAAGACCTCACCGTGGTCGCTGATCGCACAGGGCAGTCGTTCCAGGGACTCGGGCCAGTCGCCCAGAGCGAGGGCGGCCCGGTGCCACTCGCTGAGTTCGGCGGCCCGTTCGAGGGGTGGCGGCAACAGGGCCCGCACCGCCCGCTTCTGCGCGTACGAGATCCTGTCCGGCACGCCGAGGGCGGCGCGCAGCAGTTCCTCGGTGCGCCGTGCGGCCATGAGCGGCCCGCGCCCCAGCCAGGTGAACGCCACGGCACCCTGCTCCAGCAGCCGTGCCCGCCCCCGCTCGACCCGGGTGATCCCCACCTTCACCATCCCGGGACCGAACCAGGCGAGGTACACGTGGTACGGCCGCGGATCGTCGGCGAACGTGTCGGCGGCGACGGAGTGCGCACGGTCCATCCGGGCGCACTCCTCGCACTGGGCCCGCGTCCCCCGGGCGGGCACCGCCGCCTCCCTGGGGCACCTGATCCATCCCCCGCCCCGCGGGACACCGAGACAGCGCCTCTCCCCGACACCCCGGAAGGCCGGCACCGCGCCGAGCACCAGCCGGCTCCCGCGTGCCCCCACCCCGTCGCCGTACCACCCGAGCACGGGGACGCCCCCGTCCCCCGCGTCCCACCGCACCCCGGTGCACCACCACGCCATACGACGACGCTATCCCCGGGGTCCGACAACGCCACCGGGGGAAGCTTCCGGCACGGCCGGGTGTCCTGACGCGCTCCGCACCGACGCCGTCCGGGCAACGCATGAGGCCCCGGACTCGACGTCCGGGGCCTCTCATCCCTGCCGGGCGGGCCGAACCGTCGGCCTCACGCACGAGCCCCTCCCCCGAGCGGGCCCCTGCTGTGGGGGGTTCAGGCCGCGACCGCGCAAGGCCTGGAGCAGACACCGTGGACACCGGCGAACTCGGTGTTGACGCAGGCGCAGACGGCGTTGCGGTCGGTGTGAGGAGCCATGCTGAAGGTGGTGTCGGCTGCACCGGCGGACCCTGCTCCGACTCCGAGAGCCGCACCGACGAGGGGCACACCACTCGGGACCGCCGAAGCGATACGCCGGGACAACGGCATGAATGCTCCCTCCCGTGTGCAGTTGTGATCTCCTCAACACCGTACACTAATGCACCAGTTGACGCATTAGCGAAGGCGACGGTGACAGGGACAGGGACAGGGGCAGGGGCAGGGAACGCACCCCAGCCGGCCGCGCCCCGAGCCCCGAGGGAGGAAGCAGCCCTCGGCGACCAGCACCCCCGTGGCGGGACGGGAAACGCCGGAGGCCCCGGATCTCTCCGGGGCCTGCGGTCCGTGCGCGCTCGGCAGGACTCGAACCTGCGACCTTCTGATCCGTGGCTCTGTGCGGATCGGTCAGTGAGGGTCGTCATACCGGTCGCCCTACGGCCCTTACGAGGCCGCCGCCGGACGGCCTCGGTTGCTGTGGTTGCTGTACTCCGCTGCTGTACAGCAGGCGGATGCGCGATCTACAACATCGCCATGACGACTCGACCGACGCGGGCGATGTGGTGGGCCGAGACAGCAGTCTGCCTTGCTGTGGCCGCAGCGACCCTCACGGCGATCGCCTTTCTGGGGTCACTGCCGGCCGCGGGCCGCCACGTGACCCTCGACGTCATGCCGTCGGCTCTGCTGATCGCGCTGTCCGTCGGCGTCGGCATCTACGTGAGCGGCCGGTTCAGGGCGTGGGGCTTGCGCCGCAGAGCCGCGCCCCACACACAGTCCTGAAGGTCGATCCCTCGCCCCGGCCGTCCCTGTTCCGGAGCACAGGGCACAAGGGGGACGCGCCATCCGTGTTCGCCGGCACCCACCCCTGGTCGCCGGTGTCGGTGTCAGGCTCTGATGTCGGCTCGTTGCGCCTTCGACGCAGCCTCCGAACCGCACCCGCCAGGCTGGGCACGCGCGGTCTCAGGGGTTCTCACTGAGGTCGTCGGCCAAGGACGCAGAACTCGTTGCCTTCGGGGTCTTCCATGACAACCCACGACTGGTCGCCCTGACCAATATCAACACGCCGTGCGCCATGAGCCTCCAGGCGTGCCACCTCGGCGTCCTGATCATCAGGCACGAAGTCGAGATGCAGTCGGCTCTTGGCCTTCTTGGGCTCATCAAGCCGGACGAACTCCAACCCCGGCAGGCGATCCGGCTCCGGGCGGATCGCGAACTCCACATCGGAGGTGTGGACCACGACCCAGCCAAGAGCCTCGGCCCACCACTGCCCCAGGGCCGCCGGATCTGCCGAGTGGACAATTACATGTCGCCATTCCAAGGTCATCAGCCGAGCCTAGGCCTACCGGGGCTTCGCGAACAGGCGGTTGGAGGGAGGCGATGCAGCGGCTGACCGGTCGGCCTCCGTGTGATTCCGCTCCGGAACACCCGGCACACATGCAACTCGCTCCTGGTCGCCCTGAAGGTGCACCCGAAGGTGGCACAACGCATCCTGCGGCACTCGCAGATCGCCATGACGACGGAGGTCTGTGCGGAGGCGGGCGAGGAAGAGGTGCGCTCGGCGCTCGACCAGCTGTCCGGCGCGATGGACGGCACCGGCCGACACGGTTGCGGTACTTCGCTGCTGTACGCCCAACGCAAGAGGCCCCCGGATCATCTCCGGGGGCCTCTCAACTGTGTGCACTCGGCAGGATTCGAACCTGCAACCTTCTGATCCGTAGGATCGGGCAGCCCGCCGTGAGGAGTCCCAACGACCACCAACCCCGAGCGTCGAACGTGGTCAGCCGAGATAGGGCCGCTCACGGTGCTCCAAGAAGTGACGGATCCGTAGGCGCTGCGTGTGGTGCATCGGCAGTTGATCGATTTCCTTCGGCTGGACGAACCGCAGCTCCGTTGACTCGTCCGAGATCGCGAGCCGGCCGCCGACCACGCGGGCGGTGAAGCAGACGTTGAACTGTCTGCGCACCTCACCGTCTGAGTAGGCAATGACGTGGCGAGGGTCGGTGTACGTGCCTACGAGGCCAGTGATCTCTACGTCCAGGCCAGTTTCCTCTTTCACCTCCCGGATGGCCGTTCCGGGAAGTGAGTCGGTCATCTCCATGCCGCCACCAGGTAGCGCCCAGAGATCATTGTCCCGTCGGCGCTGGAGGAGCAGGCGCCCTTCGTCGTCGGTAACGACGGCAGACGCGGCGACCACCAGGCTGTTCGGCTCAGGTGCCGCCGGGTCGTCGTAGTACTCAGTCCGTGCCACAGTCACTCTTCCCCTACCAGTGTCGCGGTCGCCCATACGGCATCAAAACTGCTGGCGTAGGTGTCGAACATGCCACCCTCTCCGCAGCGGCGGAGGTGCCACACAGGGGCACCGTAGGCATTCACGCCCCAGACATGGGCGTTGACCATCGCCTGGTCATCCGCGCGATAGATCGAGTTGTAGAGCGTGGTGGCGTGGGTCCGTACCTCGATGCCAGGTACCCCAGCAAGGGGGCGGTAGTGCATGAGAGCAAGCCGACAACGGGACTCGATCCCATGCCCGAACTTCTCCTCTTGGCCGCGCTGTTGGACGTTCTTGCTGTCCGGGTCGCCGATCGCGATACGAACCACACACCCTTCGGCAGCTCGTTCACGCAGCAAGTCGTTGAGCCGCGGATACGCCTCGTGCAAGAAGACGGCCGCATACACCAACACGTCAATGTGTTCGCGCGCTTGGGTCAGCATGTCCACGAAGGTGGACACGGGGATGTCCGCCCGTTGGTCGTAGAGCGCCACAAGTTCTGGACTCACGGCGCGGGCGGGGCGGGCCTGCCGGAGCGCCGGCCATAGAGCGTGCACGTCTTCTCCTAGCGTTTCCGCTGCCAACATGGCCGTGGCACGACGCGGCGTACGCCCCAGATTGACCCATCGTTCGACGGACTTGGGATCGACTTCGACCTTGTCCGCGAGGGCGGTGTACGTCCAGCCGCCGGCAGCCAAGGCAGCACGTAACCTCTCGTTCGGCATCCCAATCTCTCCCAACACCTGAGGACGGCACTAGGGACGTTCTACCCCACGCGGGACGTCCCGAAGTGGGGTTTGTCGGCGGTTCCAACGCCCTGATGGGCGGCGCGATGCTGCACTGCATGGCGAGCAACCGGCAGACCAAGCCACGCATCGGCGATCTGGCGAAGGACACCTCCAATAGGCGCATCGGCGTCGTCATGGGTGAGGTCGGCGGCCGTGTGCAGATGAGGCCCCTTCGCGGCGGTAGGGAGTGGGATGCCATGCCAGACCAGGTGATGGCGCTCAGTGCGCGGGAGGAATTGAGCGCGCGTCTGACCGTGGAGAACGGCAACAGCCGGGCTGGGCTGTGATGCGAGCCATCGGCCGGTACGCGGGAGTCCTGTTCATCATCGGCATCAGCGGGTCGTGTGGCCTGGTGATCGGCATGGCTCTCGGCACCCGCCATTAGACCGGCCGCCCCGCACGGGTGCCGATTTCAGCGGCTCCCCCGTCCCGTTGGGGGCCGGCCTCCAAGATCGTTTCCCCTCGTCTATGAGCCGAGCTCGGCGACGGGAGCGGGATGTACGTGCCCTGCACCATCTCACGCTAGGAGATTGCACATGACGGCAATGGCGAGCGATCAGAAGACCGGTCGCGCGGTCGCTGGGGAGGAGCTGTTCGAGAGTCTCGCCCAGTTCGTTGTCCTTCACGACGGGCAGTCGCCCGAGCGTGCCGAGCGGATCGCGGACCAGGCGGTTGCATTCGCCGTCACCGCGGCTACAGCCACTGTCCCCATGGTCCCGTCGGACGACGTGGACCTTGGTCTTCACGCGCTCATCCTGCACACGAAGGAGTACGCAAGGCTGTGTGAGAAGCACGCGGGTCGCTTCCTGCACCACAACCCGAAGCCGGGCGGGGGAGCACGCGATCCGGAAATGGTGGCCGCCTCGGCCCACGCTATGAAGGCTGCCGGGTTCATGGTCTTCGATGACCTGTGGACCGTGAACGGTGCGAATCTCGCACAGTGCGACTCGGACTGCGGTCGACCTTACGGTCAGGCGTAGGCACGACAACAGCGCTGCGGCCGGCCTCGACTCGGGGTCGGCCGCATTGCCTGGAAGGAGGGACATCCATGTCCGGCGCAGCCCCTGAACTGCCCATTGTGGTGCTCGACGCACTCATGCCCATGGCTCAGCGCCTGGTCATCAACCGCCGGGGCTCGACGGTCTGGGCGGTAGAGAGCCATCGGGGCCGGTATGCCGTGAAGCTCGGCTATCCCATCGAAGCCACGGCCGACTGGCCTGCCCAGCCCTGGACCGCGCTCGCACCTGCGCGCGAGGGTGCCGTAGTGCATCGCCTCGGCTTCGGTGACGTCGCCTACGGCGAGTGGGACCGAGGGACGTGGAACTGTCAGCCGTGGCACGAAGGGCCGGACCTGTACCGGTTGTGGGAACCCTGCCGTGACCACGGCTTGTCCATCGAACCTCATGCCGAGGCGGCGCTCGGCTGCGTCGAAGCTCTGGCCGAACTCCATGCGAAGGGCTGGGCACACGGCGACGTACAGCCCGCCCACTTCATCATCGGGCCGGAACGCACACACCTCATCGACCTCGCCCTTGCCAGGGGCGGACACGTACCCGAGCGGTACGACTTTCCATTCCGCGGCTGCCTCGTCCACTACGAGGCCCCGGAGATCGCCCGCAGCGTGCTCGCGACAGGAGAAGCCGAACCGACACAGGAAGCCGACGTCTACGCGCTCGGCGCGTCGCTGCTCATCTCCGCAACCGGCTGGCGGGCTGTCGAATACCCCGACGACGCTCCGCGTCCCGTACAGAGAAACGCCGTGGCGAACGGCAGGCGCCGGCCCGTGAAGGTACGCGGTGAGCTGGGCGACCTGGTCGACGCGATGCTCAGCCGCGCACCGGAAGATCGACCAACGATCTACGAGGTAGGTAAGGCCCTGAGCTGCCTTTGATACCCCGGTCTCCATCGCGAGGCCGCTGGCATGGCTAAGGCTGACAACAAGCAACCCCCGCCGACCTCAGCCACGCCCCTTCCATGCGTCACGGGCATCGGTCGGTCTCCAGCCTGGGCGTTGGAGACGCAGATGCCAGACGAATGGGCCTGTCTGCGGCTCTGAGATTCGTTCGGCTGGGAAGCGCGAGCCGGGTGGGCGGCGTGGTCGTGCTTGGTGCGCGTGGGCCTGGTCCTGGTGCTCGGAGCGGTTGGGTTGCTTCCTGGTCGGGCGTCCGCCTCGGCGGTGGTGCGCGCTGAGCGGGTGGGGGCCGCCGGAGCGGTGGCGGAGACATTGAGCGGCGGCGGCCCTTGGCCGCCTTGGCAAGGTCCGCTTCCACGACCTGCGCCACACCTGCGCGTCTCTGCTCCACGACAGGGCGCCGACGCCCGAATGATCATGGAAGTCCTGGGCCACAGCTCCATCCGCGTGACCATGGACATCTACACGTTCGTACGGCTGGACTCCCAGCGCTCCGCATTCGACCGCGTTGGGGATGCGCTGCGGGGTGACGGCAACGATCCGGACGATGACGCCGGTCCGGCCGATGTCCCCATGGCCGTCTGATCGACCCCGCGCCGCCTTCTGAGGCGGTTGCCGTCAATCACTGCCGTCAAGGCAAAAGCCAGAGGCCCCTGTGGATCACTCCACAGGGGCCTCTGAACTGTTGTGCACTCGGCAGGATTCGAACCTGCAACCTTCTGATCCGTAGTCAGATGCTCTATCCGTTAAGCTACGAGTGCTTGTCTTTTCTGTTGTGCTTGCTCTTCCTTCCGGGCTTTTCTGCCCGGTCGGCGTTGCGGGAACAACATTACATGACCTGGGCCGGGAGGCGAAATCCGATTCGCACACCGGGTCTGACCTGGACAAATCATCCCTGGAGTGGCCGAGTGAGGGCGACGTCCGAGGGCGGAGGGAACTCGGCCACGCGACCCGTCCCGGGACGGGGACGCAGCGCGCGACGCCCGCCGCGGGCCCGCGAGCGGGAGCGACGGCACCGCGTCCTCCGATGCAGAAAGCGCACCGCGTCCTCCGGTTCGGAGACTCACCCCCGGCACGGAAACGCGGCCGCGGTGTCCGGCGCGGAAACGTCCGAAGCCCCGGTCGTGATGACCGGGGCTTCGGATCTTGGGGCGGAGGCGGAGGGATTTGAACCCTCGATGGGCTTTAAGGCCCAAACCGCATTAGCAGTGCGGCGCCATAGACCGGACTAGGCGACGCCTCCAGCACAGCCGCCCGCGCGAGCGCGAGTGGTGCGTCCAGATGATGACACAGCCGAGCGGGCTGTCACCAATCGCCCCCCACGGTACTAGGGAGGAAGCCCGCAGGGCAAAGGCCTCCGGCCCGCGCCGCAACGTTCGCTCGGGCGGTGCGTTAGTGCAGTGGGGCCGCACGCCGTCGCGCGTACGAGCCCCCGGAGAATCCCGTACGCCACCGGCGTACCCCGCACCCCGTGGAGCCGTCATGCTGCGCCGTCTCGTTCTCACCGCCGCCGTCTCCGCCGCCGCGCTGTCCACGGTGGCCCCGGCGGCCCACGCCCGTCCGCTGCCGCCGCCGGCGGCCCACACCCGTCCGCTGCCGACGCCGGAGGACCGGCTCACGATCACGGTCGAGGGGGTCGGGCCCGGCGCCGACGGCACGTACCGGCTGCTGTGCCACCCCGCCACGGGCGATCACCCGCGTCCGCGGACCGCCTGCGCCCAGCTCGACAAGAGGACCGTCTGGGGCAAGGACCCGTTCGCGCCGGTCCCGCGGGGCACCATGTGCACCATGCAGTACGGGGGGCCCGGGACCGCGCACATCAAGGGGATCTGGGCGGGGCGCCCGGTCGACGCACGGTTCGACCGGGGGAACGGCTGCGAGATGGCCCGCTGGGACGCGCTGGTGCCGGTGCTGCCGGCGACCCGTTCGACCCGCGTCCTCTGAGCTCCCGACCGGGAGCGCCGAGGTGCCGAGGTGGCCGAGGCGAGGGTCCGACGGGGTCTGTACGAGGACCTGGCGGTGTGACGGCGGAAGTCGGCCCGGCGCGACGACGGGCGCTGGGCGGCGCGACGGCGGCCGCCGGGCGGTGTGAGGGTCCGGGGACGTCCGTGTGAGAGTCCGGGCAGTCCGGTGTGAGGGTCCGGGCGGTCCCCCTGACGGTCCGGCCGGGCATCCGCCGACGGTGCGCGCGGCCGTGACCAGGCATACCGCGACGAGTCACGGCATCTGCCGTGGCTTCCGCCGACGGGTGATGCACATTCGCCGTGTTTCCTCCCTCTCATCCGGCGTCGCGAGCGCAACCACTGCCCGTAGACTCCCTCGCGTGACACGCCGCGGGCCGGAGGGCAAGATGGCCTGCGCGGTCAGCAAGGTGCGGTAACAGGGAGGAAGCGTCTCGTGAGCAGCAGGCCATCCCGAGGCGCTGCTCGCCTCGCAGCCATACTCGACGCGCTTCCGGACGCCTTGGTCCTGGTCAACGCCAATGGCACCGTCGTCAACGCCAACAGCATCGCCCTGGAGGCCTTCGAGGCCCCCGGCACGGCGCTCGTCGGGCGGGGACTGCTGGACCTGCTTCCGGAATTCGACTCCCGGCTGATCCCCGGGTCGATGCGGCGTCCGGACACGACCGACGAGCGCGGGCGTACGAAGCCGACCCGGATGATGGCCCGTCGTACCGACGGCGGCTCGTTCCCTGTCGAGGTCACGAGCGCGAATCTGGAGAACGGGCAGCAGGCCTACGACGGCAGTGGGTACACCGGCGACGAGCTGTTGATGCTGGTCGTGCGCGATCTGTCGGGAGCCGTCGACACCGAGGCCGAGCTGGCCCGTTCGCAGCGGCAGACCGAGATGATCCTGCGCGCGGCGTCCGAGGGCGTCGTCGGCACGGACACCGAGGGCCGCGTCGTCCTCGTCAACCCGGCCGCCGCGCAGATCCTCGGCTACCGGGCGAGCGATCTCGGCGGCAAGGACCTGCACGAGCTCGTGCTGCACCACCGCGAGAACGGCGAGTCGTTCCCGTACGAGGGCTCACCGCTCGCGGACACCCTGCGCTCCGGGCGCAAGCACCGGGTGCGCGGGCAGGTGCTGTGGTCCAAGACCGGCGACAAGGTTCCGGTCGACCTGACGACCGCGCCCGTACGGGACGGGGACCAGCTCGTCGGTGCGGTGCTGACGTTCACCGACCGGCGGGCCTACGACGCGCTGGTCGCCGAGAAGGAGCAGGAGGCCGAGCGGCACACGGCCGAGCTCGACGAGGCCCGCAAGGCCCACGAGGCCGAGGTCGCCCGGATCCGCGAGCGCTACGAGTCCGAGGCCGCCGAGGCCGGCGATGCGCACGAGTCGGAGATGGCGCGGCTCGTCGAGGAGCACGCCGAGGAGCTGGCCGCCGAGAAGGAGCGGTACGCGTCGCTCGGCGAGCGCGAGAAGGACCGCTACGAGGCCCTGGCGGCCCGGCACGAGCAGCTGCTCGCCGTGCTCGGCGGCTCGCTGCGCGGGCCCCTGGACCAACTCCGGGGCGAGCTGGGACAGCTGGCCGCGGACGACGCGGGGCAGCTGTGGCCCGAGGCCAACCAGGTGCTGCACCACCTGGCCGCCGGGTACTCCCGGATGACGACCCTCGTCGACAACGTGCTCGGCTACCAGCGACTCGACGCCGGAGCGGAGGTGCTGGCGCGGCGGGCCGTGATGTTCGACGCGGTGGTCACCGCGGGTGTCGACGGGGCGGTCGAGCTGATCGGCCCCGGGCGCGCCCAGTTCGCTGTGCACGCGCCGCCGATCGAGGCCGAGGTCGACCCGGAGCGGCTCGCCACGGCACTCGCGCACCTCGTCGCCGACGTCGCGGGCGTCGACGCCACGGGCAACGCACCGGTCGCCGCGACCGGTTACATGGACTCGACGATCGTCGTGGCGGCGGCCCAGCGCGGCGATGTCGTACGCATCGAGGTGCGGGGCCCGTACGCCGGGGGCGATCCGGTGCACCAGCCGATCGTGCGGGGCATCGTGCGGGCGCACGGAGGGGTTCTCCAGACGCACGAGGTGCCCGGGATGACCGGCGCCGCCTATGTGCTGGAGGTGCCGATCGGCGGCGGTGCCGGGACGGTTCCCGCGGACCGCGGGACGGCGGTGCTCGCACTGCCGGGCACGGACACCGGCCCGACCGCCGAACCGGATGCCGGTACGGACACGGGTGCGGGCGCGGACACGGGTGCCGGTACGCAGGCGGGTGCCGCCCTCGCACTGCCCGCGCAGGCCTCCGGAGGGTCCGGAAGGGGCGGGCGGCGACGGGCCCGGCGCGCTTCCGTGGACGCGTTCCTGGAGAGCGGGGCCGAGGGCCCCACCGCGGAAGCCGCGGGCACCGAAGACCCGCACGGGACGGGCTCCGGCGCGTCCGCCGACAGCTCCGCAGGCCCGGAAGGCGCGGCGCGCACGGGTACCGGACGGCGGCGCGGGCGGCGGGCCGAGGAGTCCGGAGGAACGGACGACACTCCGCAGACCGCGGTGCCGGCCGCGGGTCCGGGCACGTCCGCGGGCGGCACGGGACGCAGGCGCGGACGGCCGAGCCCGGCCGAGGGCGCGGTCATGACGGCGGACGAGCCCGTCCCGGGCGCTCCGGCGCTGGGTGCGGTCCCGCCGCAGGGCATGCCGGCTCCGACGGGCCGGCGGGCGCGCCGGGCGCCGGAACAGCACGCGCTTCCCGCGCTGCCCTCGGGGACTCGGTCGGACACCGGCGCGGAGGCCGGGGCCGACGTCGGCCCGGCCGCCGTCCCGGACGGCGCCGCGGTCGTGGCGGACCCCGCGGGAGCGCCGCAGCCGGGCGGACGGCGCGCGCGGCGCGCGCTGGCCCCGGCAGGCGAGCGGCCCGCCCCGGATGCCGGGGCCGCGCCCGGACGCGCCGTGTTCGCCCTGCCGCCGGCCGCCGCCGACCGGGCGCCGTTCGGCGATGCGGGCGAGGAACAGCACGCGGTGGCCCTCCGGGGGCCGGAGGACGATCACACTCCCGCGGAGCCGCACCCGACGGCGGCCCCCGGCGGCCGGCGCCGGGGACGGCGGGCCGCGGGGGAGCAGAACGCCGCGGGGGCCCCTGAGGGTCCCGGCCGTCCCGGGATTCCCGGCCAGGCGCTGCCGGTGGACGGGGCACACGGCGCCGGACTCCCGGCGACCGGGCTTCCGGCCCAGATGCCCCAGCCCCAGGGCGAGGGGACGTCCGTTCCCGGGCCCCTGCCGGGCGGGCCTCAGCAGGAGGCCGCGGCACCGGGCACGCCGGCCCACGGCACCCCCGCCCAGGCCGCCCCTGCTCGGGGAGTTCCGGCAGAGAGCGTCCCCGCCCAGGGAACTCCGGCTCAGGGCACCCCGGCTCAGGGCACCCCGGCTCAGGGCGTCCAGGAGGCCGGTGCCCCGGCCGCGGGCACTCCCGCCTCCGGCATCCCCGCCTATGCCACCCCGGCGGACGGCGTCCCCGCCCAGGGGGCCCAGCCCATCGCCGTACCGGCGAACGTCGCTCCGGCCGTCGCCGTACCGCCGAGCGCCACACCCGCCGGTGGAATCCCCGCGCACCCCACCCCCGCCGCCGGGGTCCCCGCCCAGGCGGCCCAGGGCGCGGCGGCCTCCCAACCGGGTACGGAAGCCGGTGTCCCCGGCACCCCGGGCGCGCCCGCGGACATCGCCCCGGCGGCCCCCGCCGACCCGGCCACCCCGCCGAACGGCGTGCCCGCCGCGCCGCAGCCCCGCGTCGCACAGCCGCTGCCCGCCGAGGCCGCGCCGGGCGATACGGGTTCCACCCCCGCGAACCCCACCGCCAACTCCTCGGCCCAGTCCACCCAGGGGCGCTCCATCAGCGTGCGCACCCTCGGGCAGGGCGTGCCGTTCCGGCGCCAGCTCGCCGAGCACGAGCAGCAGCGGGCCGCGGGTCAGCCGCGTCCGCAGGGCGGAACCCAGGGCGGCGGCGCCCAGCCGCTCCCGCCCCAGCAGCCCCAGGCCCCGGCCCCGTCGCAGACCCCGCCCGGGCCCCTGCCCGCCACCACCGCGCACCCCACCCCGGCCGGCCAGACCAGCGGCTCCGGCAGGCGGCGCAAGCTCGGCACGCCCGGCGGCGACCGGCAGGCGTCCGCGACGGCAACCCAGACGGGGATCCCGGCGCAGAACACGGCGCCGCAGCCCCAGCCCGCGACCGCGGGGAGTCCCGCGGCATCCGCGGCACCCGCGCCGTCGCATCCCCGGCTGCCCTCCGTGCAGAGCGAAGGCCGGGGCCGCGCCTACGCCATCGGCGCCCCGGACGACGACGCCGAGGGGCCCGAGCCGTTGGACGGGCCGAACGGCGCCGTGGAGATCGCCAACCAGCCGCAGCCGCAGCGGATGGACGACGAACTGCCGCCGGAGCCCCTGGACAACCCGCGCCGGCTGCTGGTCTGGCCCGCGCCGGACATGTCGACGCAACAGGCGCTGAGCGACCGCGGCTACCGCCCGGTGACGGTCAACTCCCGCGAGGAGGTGGACGCGCAGATCGCCGCGTTCCCCGCCGCGCTCTTCGTCGACCCGCTCACCGGGCCGATCACCCGCACCGCCCTCCAGTCACTGCGCCAGGCCGCGGTGGCCGCCGAGGTGCCGGTACTGGTGACGGCCGGCCTCGGTCAGGCGACGCGCGAGGCGGCGTACGGCGCCGACCCCGCCGTACTGCTGAAGGCCCTCGCGCCGCGCGACAGCGAGCAGCACCCGCCGCGTGTGCTGCTCATCGAGGAGCACACGGAGATCGCGATGGCGCTGACCGCGACGCTGGAGCGGCGCGGTATGCAGGTCGCGCGCGCCGAGACCGATGCCGACGCGGTGACGCTGGCCGGACAGATGCGGCCGAACCTGGTCGTGATGGACCTGATGCAGGTACGCCGCCGGCGCGCGGGAATCGTCGACTGGCTGCGGGCGAACGGCCGGCTGAACCGTACGCCGCTCGTCGTCTACACCGCCGCCGTCGACCCGGCGGACCTGCCGCGTCTCGCGGCGGGGGAGTCCGTGCTGTTCCTCGCAGAGCGGTCGACCAACACCGAGGTGCAGGACCGCATCGTCGATCTGCTGGCGAAGATCGGCACCAACTGAGCGACGGGCCCCGGTACGCGGAGCCCGAGTGCGTCCTCCCGGTCCGGCGGGGCTGCGGACGACGGGCGCCGTCGCTCGCGGAGAACGCTCGTGGACGGCCCCGGCAGAAGTTGACGCACAGAGCCCCCGGCGGTTGCCAGGGGCTCTGAACGGGACTCGGCCGAGGTCAGCTGAGCTTGGTCACGTCGAGCTGGCCCAACCTGTGTGCTTCGCGAATCTTCTTCTTGTCGAACTTGCCCACGCTCGTCTTCGGGACGGCCTCGACGAAGGTCCAGCGCTCCGGGAGCTGCCACTTGGCGATCTTCTCGGCGAGGAAGGAGTGCAGCGACGCGAAGTCGGCGGTGGAGCCTGCCTTCAGGACGACCGTGGCGAGGGGGCGCTCGCCCCACTTGTCGTCGGGCACGGCGACGACCGCGGCCTCGGCGACCTCCGGATGGGCCATGATGGCGTTCTCCAGCTCGACGGAGGAGATCCACTCGCCGCCCGACTTGATGACGTCCTTCGCACGGTCGGTCAGGGTCAGGAACCCGTCGGGGCTGATGACGCCCACGTCGCCGGTCTTGAGCCAGCCGTCCGCGCTGAACTTGTCCGCGGGGCGGAGCGGTTCGGAGTCGGGGCCGCTGTAGTACGCGCCCGCGATCCAGGGGCCGCGCACCTCCAGCTCGCCCGCCGACTCGCCGTCCCAGGGGAGGGTTTCGCCCCCGGGTCCGGTCAGCCGGGCCTCCACGCCCGCGGGGAAGCGGCCCTGCGTGGTCCGGTAGGCGAACTCCTCGTCCGTGCCGACGGCCGACGCCGGGGGACGCGCGACCGTACCGAGCGGCGAGGTCTCCGTCATGCCCCAGGCGTGGCAGACGCGCATGCCGAGCTCGTCGAAGGCCTTCATGAGGGCGGGCGGACAGGCGGCGCCGCCGATGGTCACCTGGCCGAGCGACGAGACGTCGCGGGGCCTGGCGGTGAGCTCGGCGAGCAGGCCCTGCCAGATGGTGGGGACGGCGGCCGCGTGCGTGGGCCGCTCGGACTCGATCATCTCGGCGATCGGGGCCGGCTGCAGAAAGCGGTCCGGCATGAGCATGTTGACGCCGGTCATGAACGTCGCGTGCGGCAGGCCCCATGCGTTGACGTGGAACTGGGGCACCACGACGAGGCTCGTGTCCTGGTCCGTCAGCCCCATCGACTGGGTCATGTTGACCTGCATGGAGTGCAGGTAGATCGAACGGTGGCTGTACACCACGCCCTTGGGGTCCCCGGTGGTGCCCGAGGTGTAACACATCGCGGCGGCCTGGCGTTCGTCGATCTCCGGCCAGTCGTAGGTCGTCGGCTTCCCGGCGATCAGTTCCTCGTACTCGTGGATCCGCGCGGTCGCGCCGTCCAGCAGCGAGCGGTCGCCCGGGCCCGACACCACGATGTGCTCGACGGTCGGCAGCTTCGAGAGGAGCGGCGCGAGGAGCGGCAGCAGCGAGCCGTTGACGATGATCACGCGGTCGGCCGCGTGGTTGACGATCCACGTCAGCTGGTCCGCGGGCAGGCGCAGGTTCAGCGTGTGCAGGACCGCGCCCATGGAGGGCACGGCGAAGTAGGCCTCGACGTGCTCGGCGTTGTTCCACATGAGCGTGGCGACCCGGTCGTCGCCCCGGACACCGAGGTCGTCGCGCAGAGCGTTCGCCAGCTGGACGGCACGGATGCCGGCCTCGGCGAAGGTGCGGCGCTGTGGCTCTCCGTCACCGGTCCATGTCGTGATCGTTGATGTCCCGTGCACCAGCACTCCGTGCACAAGGATGCGAGTGACGGTCAGCGGTACGTCCTGCATGGTGCTCAGCACGGCGGCGTCCTCCCGGGGCGGCATTGCCTACGCGGCAGTAGGGGCTGCGCTGATTCTGCTCACATACCGCGCGGTATGTCACTAGTTCCGGGCAATCGATCAAGGAGCGAGAAGCGGTGGGCACCCCGCTCGACATCCCGTGCGTCAGCGGACGGGGCTCAGCTCCGGGTCCTCGCGGAGCTTGCCGAGCGCACGCGAGACCGCGCTCTTGACGGTGCCGATGGACACCCCGAGCACCTCGGCGGTCTGCGCCTCGCTCAGGTCCTCGTAGTACCGCAGGACGACCATCGCGCGCTGCCGGGCGGGCAGCTTCATGATCGCGCGCCACATCGCGTCCCGGAGCGCCTGCTGTTCGGCCGGGTCCTCCGGCGCGGCCGTCTCCGGCTCCGGCAGCTCCTCGCACACGAACTCGTCGACCTTGCGCTTGCGCCACTGCGAGGTCCGCGTGTTCACCAGCGCGCGGCGCACATAGCCGTCCAGCGCGCGGTGGTCCTGGATGCGGTCCCATGCGACGTAGGTCTTCGCCAGGGCCGTCTGCAGCAGGTCCTCGGCATCGCTCTGGTTCGCGGTGAGCGAGCGGGCGGTGCGCAGCAGCACGGGCCCACGGGCTCGTACGTACGACGTGAACGACGGGTACGCCGCGGCAGCCACGGGCGTGGGCCGCGCGGGCTTCGATGCACCGGTACAGACGGGCGCCAGAGTTGCGGTCATGACTCCACGCTAGGAGCGACCCCTACCGTCGCGGATCGGCCGCAGGTCCCGAAGCGCTGTCACTCTCAGGTTGTACGAGGGGGGTGGACCCCACCTCCTTCAGATGGAGGAGTCCCGGACACCCCCTGGGGGTTCGCCCCCCTCACGACCCGGGCGAACCCGCCCGGGCGCAGGCCCGGGCCGGGGGCGCCGACCGGTGCGGAGAGGCACCCGGCGGTCAGCCTCCCGACCCCAGGACCAGCCCCGACGTCGGGACGCCGGTGCCCGCGGTCACCAAGGTCCTGGCCGCGCCCGGTACCTGGTTCACGGCGGTGCCGCGCAGCTGCCGTACCGCCTCGGCTATGCCGTTCATGCCGTGCAGATACGCCTCCCCGAGTTGACCGCCGTGCGTGTTCAGCGGCAGCCGCTCCTCCGCCACGAAGCCGGCGGCCTCACCCGGCTTGCAGAATCCGAACTCCTCCAGCTGCATCAGCACGAACGGCGTGAAGTGGTCGTACAGGATCCCCACGTCGATGTCCCCGGGGCCGAGCCCGGCGCTCCGCCACAGCTGCCGGGCGACCACGCCCATCTCGGGCAGCCCGGTCAGGTCGTCCCGGTGGAAGCCGGTCATCTGCTCCTGGCCCCGGCCGGCGCCCTGGGCCGCGGCGACGATCACGGCCGGCGGCTGCGGCAGGTCGCGGGCCCGCTCGGCCGAGGTCACCACGATCGCCTGACCGCCGTCGGTCTCCTGGCAGCAGTCCAGCAGCCGCAGCGGCTCGGCGATCCAGCGGGATGCCGCGTGGTCGGCGAGCGTGATCGGCCTGCCGTGGAAGTAGGCCGCCGGGTTGGTCGCGGCGTACTTCCGGTCGACGACCGCGACATGGCCGAACGCCTCGGGCGTCAGTCCGTACGCGTGGAGATAGCGCTGGGCGGCCATCGCCACCCAGGACGCCGGGGTGAGCAGTCCGAAGGGCAGCACCCAGCCGAGCGCGGCACCCTCCGCCGTCGGTTCGCGGTGCTGCACCCCGGAGCCGAACCGTCTGCCCGACCGTTCGTTGAACGCCCGGTAGCAGACCACGACATCAGCCACCCCCGACGCCACCGCCAGCGCCGCCTGCTGCACGGTCGCGCACGCCGCACCGCCGCCGTAGTGCACCCGCGAGAAGAACGACAGCTCCCCGATCCCCGCCGCCTGCGCGACCGTGATCTCCGGGCTGGTGTCCATGGTGAAGGTGACCATGCCGTCGACATCGGCCGGTGCGAGCCCGGCGTCGTCCAGCGCCGCGTGCACCGCCTCCACGGCAAGCCGCAGTTCGCTGCGTCCCGAGTCCTTCGAGAACTCGGTGGCCCCGATCCCCGCGATCGCCGCCTTCCCGCCGAGCGTGTCCCTCGCCCGTACGCTCATGCCGCGCCGCCCTCCCCGGCGGCGGCCTCCGCCGCCGCCACCGCCTCGATGGGGCCCGGGGTCCCGGCGGTCGACGTCCCGGCAGCCGGTGCCCCTGCCGCCACCGATGTCCGGGCCGCCCCGGATCCCGCCCCCGCCGGGACCGTCACCGTCACCGTCCCGGTCACGTGTGTGCCGATGCCGTTCGTCCCCGTCACCCGTATCCGTGCCGTGTTCCCGTCGACCTCGGTGACCGTGCCGGTCAGCACCATCGTGTCGCCCGGATAGTTGGGCGCCCCGAGCCTGATCGCCACCCCGCGCAGCACGGCGGAGGGGCCGAAGTGGTCGGTGATGTAGCGGCCGACCAGACCGTTGGTGGTGAGGATGTTCATGAAGACGTCCGGGGAGCCCTTCTCCCTGGCGAGCTCCGCGTCGTGGTGCACGTCCTGGTAGTCGCGCGAGGCGATGGCACCGGCGACGATCAGCGTCCGGGTGACCGGGATCTCCAGGGGCGGCAGCTCGGCACCGGCCCTCAGGAGCGCGGACGGCCCGGGTGGAGCGGGTGATGTGGGTGCTGGTGTACGCCGTGTCCGTCCCGCCGTCATACCGCGTCCTCCTCCGCGCGTCCCGTGTCCCCGGCGCCCTCCGCGATCATGTCGCCCAGCTGCGCCAGGACTTCGGCGCCGCTTACCAGATGGGCGTCCAGCTGCCGCCCCCACAGGAAATGCCGGTGCACCGGGTGGTCGAGGTCGGCGCCCGCGCCGCCGTGCAGATGCTGACCCGTGTGGACCACGCGCCGGCCCGCCTCCGATGCCCACCACGCGGCGGTCAGGGCATGCGTCGCGTACGGCAGTCCCTCGTCGCGCCGCCAGGCCGCCTCGTAGGCCGTGACCCGGATGGCCTCGGTGTCCATGTACGCGTCCGCCGCGCGCAGTTGGACGCCCTGCTTGGTGGCGAGGGGCGCGCCGAACTGCTCGCGCGTGTTCGTGTGCGCGACGGCCCGGGCCAGCGAGCCCGCGCACACCCCTGCCTGGAGCCCGGCGAACGCCGTGCGCGCCGTGGCCAGGACGTCGGCGTACGCATCGGCACCCCCGATCCGCTCGGCCGGTGTCCCGTCCAGCACGAGCCGCCCGGCCGACCAGGGCGCGGTCAGCTCGACGGGCTCGGTCTCCGCGTCGGCCGTGCTCACCATCCACAGGCTGTGGTCGGCGGCGGCCACGAGTACGTGGGTGGCGTCCCGCAGCCACGGGACGGCGGGGACGTCGCCCGTCAGCGCGCCGTCCGGGCGCAGCAGTTCGCCGTGCCGCGCACCCGCACTTCCCGGCACGCTGCCGTGCCCTGCCGCCACGCGGTCGCTCCCCGATGCCCGGTCCCTCCCCGGTGCTCCGTCCCGCACAGGAGCCCCGTCGCACACCGGAGTCCCGCCGTGCACCGGGACCCCGTCGCGCTCCGTCGCCCCGACCCGCACACTCCCCTGCGCCGGGAACGCGCCGCACACCACCACCGACCCGTCCTCCAGACCGGGCAGCAGCCGTTCCCGCTGGTCGGGCGTGCCATGGGTGCCCACCGCCGCCGGCCCGTACACACAGCTCGCCGCGAACGGCACCTGGGCCGTCGTACGCCCCTGCTCCTCCAGGAGCAGCACCAGGCCCAGCAGCCCGATGTCGGCGACGGCGGCGGGCAGGCCCGCCGCGCACAGCGCCTTCCACAGCTCGGCATCCGAACCGGTGCCCGCGGCCGCGAGCCGCTCGGGTGTGGCCAGGTCCCCGAAGATCCGGGCCGCCAGTTCCCGGGCGGCCGCCTGCTCCTCCGTCGGCGTGAAGTCCATCAGGCCGCACCTTCCCCGAGGGCCTGGAACACCGGCAACTCCAGCTCGTCGTCGACCTGTTGGAAGGTGAGTCGGACAGGCATCCCGATCCGCACCCGGTCATGGGGCACGCCGACCACGTTGCTGACCATGCGCACGCCCTCCGCCAGCTCGATCAGCCCCACCGCGTAGGGCGGGTCGAAGGCCGGGAAGGGCGGGTGGTGCATCACGACGTACGAATGGACCGTCCCCTCGCCGCTCGCCTCGACCGTGTCCCAGTCGAGCCCGCCGCAGGCGTTGCACCCCGGCAGCCACGGGAAGCGCAGGGTCTCGCAGCCGGTGCACCGCTGGATGAGCAGCCGATGGCGGGCCACGCCGTCCCAGAAGCCCGCGTTGTCGCGGTTGACGACCGGGCGGGGGCGCCGGGGGGCGCGGCCTCCGGTGGGCCCCGCCGCGGACCGGGACTCCGCCGGGGTGGCACCGGATCCCGTTGCTCGCGGCCCGGACCCCGGTGGTTCGGCCGTGGGTCGCCGGGCCGCGGGGGCGTACTTGAGGATCCGGAAGCGGTGCGTCCCGGCGCGTTCGCCGCCCGCCCGGACGTCCATCCTGGTCGTGACGAAGTACCCCGTGCCGAGCTTGGTCGTCTTGCGGTCCGACACCGCCTCGATCACCGCGTCGAAGGTGATCTCGTCGCCGGGGCGCAGGGGACGCAGATACTCCTGTTCGCAGTCGGTGGCGACGACGGAGGTGCAGCCCGCGCCGTCGAGCAGCGCCATCAGCTCGTCGAACGCCGGCGAGCGTCCCTGGTGCCCGGAGAGTCCGCCCATCGTCCAGGCCTGGAGCATGGTCGGCGGCGCGATCGCGCCCGGCCCCGTGTACGCCGGGTTCGTGTCGCCCATCGCCTCGCACCAGTGCCGGATCATCGCGGCGTTGACGGGGTCCTTGCCTGCCGCCGCAACGGCCGCGACCCGGCCCGCGTACGCCTGGAGGCGCGCGGTGAGCCCCTCCGCTCCCGTATCGCTCGCCTCGGCCCGGCCGACCGCCGGTCCCTCGGCCCTCGCCCCGCTCGCCGCCGGTCCCCCGGCCCCTCCGGCCGCCTGCCCCTCGGCCTCCCTCGCGCTCACCGCCGCCCCCTCGACATCCCGAGCCGCATGGTCGCGACGATCTCCCGTTGCACCTCGCTCACCCCGCCCCCGAAGGTGTTGATCTGCGCCGCCCTGTTCATCCGCTCCAACTCGCCGTTCCCGAACGCCCCGGCCGACCCGGCCCGGACCAGGCCCGCGTCCCCCACGACCTCCTGGCACATGCGATAGACCTCGACGGCGGATTCCGTTCCGGCGAACTTCACGCCGCTCGCGTCACCGGGAGCCAGCCGGCCCGCCCCCACGTCCCCCACCAGACGCCAGTTGAGCAGGCGTGTCGCCGCCAGCCGGGCATGCACTTCGGCCAGCCGGGAGCGCACCCACGGCTCGTCGATCCGGCGCCTGCCGGTCCGGTCGGGTGTACGTGCCGCGGCCAGCGCCGCCGCGTAGAAGTCCTCGGCCTGCATGCCGATCGCGGCGAGGGCGACCCGCTCGTGGTTGAGCTGGTTGGTGATGAGCCCCCAGCCGCCGTTCACCTCGCCCACGAGAGCGCCCGACGGCACCCGCACCCCGTCGTAGTACGTGGCCGTGGTCGTCTGCCCGCCGACGGTCTCGATCGGCGTCCACGAGAACCCGGACGCGTCGGTGGGCACCAGGAGGATCGAGATGCCCCGGTGCCTGGGGGCGTCGGGGTCGGTGCGGCAGGCGAGCCAGATCCAGTCGGCGTTCTGGGCGTTGGAGGTGAAGATCTTCTGCCCGTCGACCACCCAGTCGCCGCTGCCGTCCCCGCGTTCCTCCCGCACCGCCCGCGTCCGCAGCGAGGCGAGGTCGGTGCCCGCCGACGGCTCGCTGTAGCCGATGGCGACGACGAGGTCGCCGCTGAGGATCCGCGGCAGGAAGAAGGCCTTCTGCTCGTCGGTGCCGTACGCCATCAGCGTCGGCCCGACCGTGTTGAGCGTGACCATCGAGACGGGCGCGCCCGCGCGGTACGCCTCGTCGAAGAAGACGAACTGCTCGTCGGGTCCGCGGCCCCGACCGCCGTACTCGACCGGCCAGCCGAGCCCGAGCAGTCCGTCGCCGCCGATCCGGCGCAGCAGCCGGCGCTGCTCGGCGTACGCGTCCGGGGGCGGCGGACCCTCGGGCATGAGGGCGCGGAAGTACGCGCGCAGCTCGGTGCGCAGTTCACGCTGGCGCACGGTGGGGGCGAGGTGCACGACGGCGGCGCCTCCTTCTCGTACCGGCCGTTGCGGGTGGACGGGGCGAAGGGGACCGGCGATCCGCGGCGAACGGATCGACGGACCGGGCGGACCCTGCTCACCGGCGGCCCCTGCCGGCCCTCGGACCGTGCCAACGTACGGGCCCTGCCGACAAACGGGCCTTGCGACATATGGGCCCTGCCGACATACGGTCCGCAGGACGACGGGAGCACGGGAGCACGGGAGCACGGGAGCACGGGAGCACGGATGACGGGACCACGGGATCAACGGATCCGCGGACCAGGTCCCCGGGATCCCCGAACGGTTTCTGACTGTCCGTCAGATCCTTGTCGCTGTCAAGGGCGGAGCCCGTACGCACCCGACGCCGCCCAGGACACCGGGCACGGCCCCGCCGAAGCCCCCGGCGCGCCCGCCGGTGTGCACAAACGCCTGCGCGGCGGCGCCGAAGCACCGCCGCGCAGACCCTCACGCCTCCCCATGGAGTGACCTCTCCCTGCCGCTAGGGCCCAGGAGGGCGTGGGCTCACCACAGCCTGGTGAAGCGGATGGCGACGTTCTCGTTCGACTGGCGGATCGCCGTGAACGCCGAGCCGTTCACCTGGGCCGAGTTGTTCTGGTTCGAGGCGCCGGTGCCCACCGCCTGCTGCTGCGTGGTGGACGAGTTGCCATGGTTGTTGCCGCCGACACCGCTGCCGACGATCGAGGCCACGGCCGCGTTCGATCCGCTGCCCGCAATGGCGCCGTTGTCCGCAGCGGCGACACCGCAGAACAGGGCCGCGACGAGCGGCAGTGCGGCGGCGGCAGCGAGGGCGCGGGCGGGACGGATGCTTGCCATGTGATTCCTCCAGAACCGGAAGTACGCACCGGGATAGGGCCGGAAGTACGCGTTTTTCCCAGGCAGTTGGCCGACCGCCTCGGAGTGGGTCACGACGTCGCGTGATCAGAGTTGCCCAGCGGACCCGGGCGAACCACCCCCGAAGGCCCGATTCGCCCGCAAGCGTGAGGACAAGTCGATAAACCCCCTTTGCATCGCGAAAGGCGCTGCTCAACCGGTGCGCGGACGCCACCACCCGGCCGCCGCAGGGGGCGAAGCGTTTCAGCACATTCCCTGCCAATGGGGCGACTCGCCCTCCCCGCACCCGTCCCCCCTTCCTTTCTTCGAACACACGTACGAACATGGAGGGCATGGCCACCACCGACCGGCACGCCGCCCCCCTCGCGGCCCTGGCCCTCGCCCATGCCCTGTCCGCCGCCGAACGCGGGCTGGCCGTGATCCCGCTCTCCCGCACCAAGCTCCCCGCGCTGCGCTCCCCGCACCACGACGAACCCGGTCCGACGCCGTGCCACGGAGAGTGCGGCCGCCCCGGACACGGCGTGTACGACGCGACCACCGACCCGATCCGCATCAGGGAACTCTTCGCCGCCGCCCCCCGGGCGACCGGCTACGGCATCGCCTGCGGACTGCCTCCGCACCACCTCATCGGCATCGACCTGGACACCAAGTCGGGTACGGACTCCTCGGCCGCCCTGCGCGAACTCGCACTGCGCCACCTGTTCACGATCCCCGACACCGTCGTGGTGACCACCCCCAGCGGCGGTCGCCACCTGTGGCTGAGCGGTCCGCCGGACGTGGTGGTGCCCAATTCCGCGGGGCGCCTGGCGCCGGGCATCGACGTGCGCGGCGCCGGCGGCTATCTCGTCGGCCCCGGATCACGCACCGAACACGGCGTGTACGGCACCGTCCCGGGCACCGCACATCTGCCGCCGGCGCCCTGCCCACCCGCCCTTCTGCGTCTGCTCGCGCCCCCGCCCCGCGCACACCACCCCGCGCCCGTCGCACACGACGAGCAGGGGCGGGGCCTTGTGCAGTTCGTGCTCGCCGCACACCGCGGGCAGCGCAACACGCGTCTGTTCTGGGCCGCCTGCCGCGCCTACGAGAACGGGCTGGGCGACGCCCTCAAGCCCTCCCTCGTGGAAGCCGCCCTGCACACCGGCCTCACTTCCCGCGAGGCACACGCGACGCTCGCATCGGCGGCCCGCATGACCGGGAACCGCCCCTGACGCGGCGAAGCCCTGCACATGGACGCAGCCACGTCGCGCCACGAGCGGCCAATCGGGCGACTTATGTCCGGATTGCCTAAGAATCTGCTCAAAAGTTCGGTAAGCAATACGGCGAAGACGATTTTCTCTTCAGCACCTTTCCAGCAGCAAAGGAGCAGTGGAGTGACTCCTAAGAGGAGTTTGCCCTCGTCCCCCCGCATCCGGGCCGCGATCATGGCGGGTACCGCCACCACGCTGGCCGCTTCCGTGGTCGCCGGGTTCGCCGGCTTCGCGCAGGCCCAGGCGCACAGCACCAGGACCACGGGCTCGCACGTCCTGACGGCGGACAAGCTGGGCCCCAAGCCCAAGCCGAAGCCCAAGCCCACCAAGGGCCCGACCGGCCCCACCGGCCCCAGGGGAGCCACCGGCCCGACGGGCCCGACCGGCCCGCAGGGCGAGAACGGCAACACCGGCCCCACCGGCCCCACCGGCCCGCAGGGCGAGAACGGCAACACCGGCCCCACCGGGCCCACCGGTCCGCAGGGTGACCGCGGCGACACCGGCCCGACGGGCCCTCCCGGTAAGGGCGGCGAGCGCGGCCCCACCGGACCCACCGGCCCGCAGGGCAACACCGGCCCCACCGGCCCGACCGGCCCGAAGGGCGACACCGGTTCCACCGGCCCTTGCGTCAGCATCGACTCCTGGATCCAGGGCGAGACGCAGTTCCTCGCAGAGGTCAAGAGCGGCAAGATCTTCGTCGGGACCCGCGGTCTCGAGCCGTCGATCGACCCGACCAACTGGTACGACATCACCACCATCGGTGAGACGACGATCAACGCGGCGTGCGACCACACCGTGGCCGAGCACGGCAACCACCTGTACGTCGAGGTCATCGACACGGCCGGGGTCTCCTGGCAGACGATCTGTGACATCAACCGGGGAGACGAGTTCAACCCGCAGAACCCCGCCGTCGCGCCCACCCTGGTGTGCAACCGGGACTGGACCGTGATCCAGCCCCAGCCCTGATCAGGCCAAGGGGAAGTGCTCCGCCCGCCGGCGGAGCACACCCGGACGGCGACTGACGGTCGCCGCGCTCCGGGCACGCCCGGACCAAGGGCGCAGATGAAGCGGCCCCCGACCGTGCTGAACGGTCGGGGGCCGCTTCGTGCCCGACATCGCGTGCGCTGAGCCCAGGAACTCCTCTCACCCTTCGGCTCGCCGGAGGCATACGAAGGTCCGGCTGGTTGGCGACGCCAACCAGCCGGACCTTGGCCTCAGTTGTTGTTGTTATTGTTGTTGTTGTTCGCCGCGCCACCGCCGTTGTTGTTGTTATTGTTGTTGTTGGCGCCAGCGCCACCGTTGTTGTTATTGTTGTTGTTGTTGTTCGCCGCGCCCCCAGCGTTGTTGTTGTTATTGTTGTTGTTGTTGTTCGCCGCGCCACCGCCGTTGTTGTTGTTGTTATTGTTGTTGTTGGCGCCAGCGCCACCGTTGTTGTTATTGTTGTTGTTGTTGTTCGCCGCGCCACCGCCGTTGTTGTTATTGTTGTTGTTGTTCGCTGCACCACCGTTATTATTGTTGTTGTTGTTGTTATTTATGATGACGATGACCTTGCCCTTGCCCTTGCCCTTCTTGTGGTTCTTGTGGTGATCGTGGCTGTGGGCGTGCGCCATCGTGGCGGTGCTCGTGTGCGCCGGGGCCGCGAAAGCGCTCGTGGGAATCAGCGCACCTCCGGCGGCCAGAGCGGTCGAAGCGGTCAGAATTGCGATGCGCTGCATGCGGGTACGAGCCATGAGAATTCTCCTGAAGTGAAAGTGTGGATGAAGAGCGTCGAAGCGCCTGCCCTTCGCAGGAATTCGACGCCGGGACATCTGTCCCGGAAACGCTCCGCCGGACCCTTTCCCGACGGTGCGGGTCGGTCACCTTGTCCCGTGTGACCTCATGACTCAATTAAGCCCTGACGTCCCCGCCCCGTCATGCCGCTGAATCTCGTGGCTTGACAAACGGCGGTGATCTCGTTAAAAGTCGCCCGCGGGCCCGTGAAAATGATCAATCGCGACGCGGCGGACGCAAGCCCTTTCGGCTCTCCGACCGCAGTCAGGACCCGAGATACGGGCTGCCCGGGGAGACAGTGCGGCGGCGCGGGCAGCTGTCGGCGAGCAGGCCGCTCACATGGATCGCCGGAGCCACCGGACCGCCTGGCGCCGGACACCGGACGCCGGACACCGGACGCCGATTGGATGCCTCCCCCGAAGCCCGTGCTCGCCGCGCACAGAGCCATGGGGCGCACCGGTCACGCACGGGAGCCGGTCTCCTCGTTCTCTCCTTTCTCGACGACTGCTTTGTATGACACGCACAAGGTCGGCAACCGAGATCGGTGATCTTCGCTCTGCCATTGCTGGCCACCGGCGGGAAGACTGCGTTGTGATCTTGGAGGATCTCTATATGACCTCGTCCTACGCAGAAGGAGGCCGTGATGACGAACAGCCCTGCCCTGGTGACCGGGATCGGTGCGGTGACACCGATCGGAGCGGACGCGGCGTCCACGTGGTCGGGTCTGCTCGCGGGCAAGTCCGGCGTACGCACGATGGAGCAGGAGTGGGCCGAGGGGCTGCCCGTGCGCATCGCCGCCGAACTGGCCGAGGACCCGGCGCACCGGCTGCCGCGGCCGCAGGCCCGCAAGCTGGACCGGGTCGAGCAGATCGCCCTGGTCGGCTCCCATGAGGCCTGGGCGGACGCGGGCGCCCCGCGGGCCGAACCCGAGCGGATCGCCGTCGTCATCGGGACCGGTATAGGCGGCATGCTCACGACTCTCGGGCAGGACGACGTCCTGGAGACGTCGGGAGCCCGTCGCATGTCACCGTTCACCGTCCCCATGCTCATGCCCAACGGACCCGCAGCCTGGGTGAGCATGGACCTGGGCGCCAAGGGAGGAGCGCGCACCCCGGTCAGCGCCTGCGCCTCGGGCGCCGAAGCCCTGGCCGTGGGCCTGGACCTGATCCGCAGCGACCGGGCCGACGTCGTGGTGGCCGGCGGTGTGGAAGCGCCCCTGCACCCCTTCACCCTGGCCGCCTTCGCGCAGATGAAGGCCCTGTCCACGCAGTCCGACGACCCCGAGTCCGTCTCCCGCCCCTTCGACGCGGCGCGCAGCGGGTTCGTGATGGGCGAGGGCGGCTGCGTGATGGTGCTGGAACGCGCCGCATTCGCCCGGGCCCGCGGCGCCCGTGTCCACGGCGCGCTGGCCGGAGCCGGGATCACCTCGAGCGCCGAGCACATCACGGCGTCGGACGTCGACGGCCAGGTCCGGGCCATCGGACTGTCCCTGCGCGACGCGGACCTGGCGCCCGCGGACATCGGGCACGTGCACGCGCACGCCACCTCCACCCCGTCCGGCGACCTGGCCGAGGCTCACGCCATCGCCCGCGCCGTGGGAACGCACCCCGCGGTCACCGCGACCAAGTCCATGACCGGCCACATGCTGGGCGCGTCCGGTGCGGTGGGCGCGCTGGCGGCCCTGCTGGCCCTGCGGGACGGCGTCGCACCGGCCGTACGCAACCTCGACCGGGTGGACCCCGCTGTCGACCTGGACCTCGTGCAGGGCGGAAGCCGCAGCGGACGGTGGCAGGCGGCGCTCGCCAACGCCTTCGGATTCGGCGGCCACAACGTGAGCCTCGTCTTCACCCGGCCCTGACGGCACCGCCCCGGCGCCGGTCCGATCGGCCGGCGGTGCCCGCCGTACCGCTGCGGCGCCACCGCCCGCCGGTGGGAAACCGCGGGCGGATCGACCGGCGGGACCCTGCTCCGGACCTGTCGGACGAGCCCGTCGCCGGGCGCCCTGCCCGAGCCGTCAGCCGACCCGCCTGGCCAGCACCTGTCCCGGCCAGGCCCCGGACAGGAAGCGGTCGGTGGGGGTGAATCCGTTGCGCTCGTAGAACGCGACCAGTTCGCCCTCGCCGCCCGCCCAGCAGTCGACGCGCAGCAGTTCCACGCCGGCCCGCCGGGTCTCCTCGGCGGCATGGGCCAGCAGCGCCGCCCCGATGCCACGACCGGCGTACCTCCGGTCGGAGACCAGCAGCCGGACGTACCGCTCGGGTTCCTCGGCCGGCGCGATCGGCATCTGCGGGCTGGGCCCGGAGTCCAGCACCAGGGCCCCGACAGGTACTCCGTCCAACACCGCGATGTACGGGGCGTTCTCGGTCGTGTACCGCTCGACTCGGGCCACGCCGCCGGGCCGTTGCGAATGCGGTGTCGTGCCCCACTGCTCGGTGTTGCCGCGATCGTTCATCCAGCGCACCGCGGCGTCGAGCATGTCCAGAATCGCCGGGGCGTCGGCCGGGCCGCCCGGCCTGATCCGTATGTCCTGTGTGGTGTCCTGCATGGCCGAAGCCTATGAAGCCCGGCTGTCCGTTGCGGGCCCTCGGCCCGGGTGGGGCGCTCGGTCCCGAGCGCCCCTTCCGCGCCCGCCGCGACAGGGAGGAAGAGGGACCGCCGGGCCCGGCGGACACCGGGGCAGCAGAACGGCCCCTGACACATCCTGCTGGTCAGGGGCCGTTCTCACTGCTCTCGGAGCGGAGGCGGTGGGATTTGAACCCACGGTGACATCGCTGCCACGACGGTTTTCAAGACCGTTCCCTTCGGCCGCTCGGGCACGCCTCCCCGGGCCGCGCGCTGTTGGCCGCGGCGCGGGGACAAGAGTAACGGGTCGAGCTCAGCTGTCGCCCTTGCGCTGGCCCAGGACGACGGAGGCCGTGTGCTCCTTGCCGTCGCGCTCGTAGGTGATCTTGATGGTGTCGCCGGGCTTGTGGGTCCAGATCTGGCCGATCAGGGTCGGGCCGCTGTCGATCACGGTGTCGTCCAACTTGGTGATCACGTCACCGGGCTTGAGGCCCGCCTTGTCGGCGGGGCCGTTCGGCGTGACCGGGTCCGCGCCGCCCGCGCCCTCCTGGGTGATCGTCGCGCCGCCGCCCTGCTCCTCCAGGGAGACCGATGCGCCGATCACCGGGTAGACCGGCTGGCCCGTCCTGATGAGCTGCTCGGCGACGTTCTTCGCCTGGTTGATCGGGATCGCGAAGCCCAGGCCGATCGAGCCGGCCTGACCGGTGCCGCCGAGGCCGCCGCTGCCGGCGGACTGGATGGCCGAGTTGATGCCGATCACGGCGCCGCTCGCGTCGAGCAGCGGACCGCCGGAGTTGCCCGGGTTGATCGAGGCGTCGGTCTGCAGGGCGCTCATGTACGACGCCTTGCTGTTGCCGCCGTCGCTGGAGGCCACGGGGCGGTTCTTGGCGCTGACGATGCCGGTGGTCACGGTGTTGGACAGGCCGAAGGGCGCGCCGATCGCGATCGTCGAGTCGCCCACGGCGACCCGGTCCGAGTTGGCGAGCTCCAGCGGCTGCAGGTTCGACGGCGCGTTCTTCAGCTTGATGACCGCGACGTCGTAGCCCTGGGCCTTGCCGATCACCTCGGCCGTGTACTTGCGGCCGTCGGAGAAGGTGGCGGACAGCTTGCCGCCGTCGGCCGCCGATGCCACCACGTGGTTGTTGGTGAGGATGTGGCCCTGCTTGTCGTAGATGAAGCCGGTACCCGTACCGCCGTCGCCGTTGCCGCCCTGTGCCTCGATGGTGACGACGCTGGGCAGCGCCCGGGCAGCGATCCCGGCGACCGAGCCCGCCGGGCGCTTCACATCGGCGGGGCTCTGGGCGGAGACCGTCGTCGACTGGGCGCTGTCGTCGTGGTGCTCGGCCGCGAAGTAGCCGATGCCGCCGCCGACGCCGCCCGCGATCAGTGCCGCCGCGAGCACCGCGGCGACCAGGCCGCCGCGCCGGCCGCCGGGCGCCGGCTCGTGCGGGTGGTACGAAGAGCCCCAGCCATGACCGCCGGAGCCTCCCGCGTACGCGGGCACGGCGGGCGGCGGGGGCGGCCAGTCCTCCGATCCGGGCGCCGCCGCCGGGGGTGCGCCCGGCGCCGGGGGATGCGCCGGCACCCCGGGATGCTGCTCGGGGCCGCCCGAAAGCTGCGGTCCCGGGGCGGCGGAGCCCGCCGCTCCCGGAGACGTGGACGCAGCGGGAGAGTCCACCGGCACAGGAGGGGCGGGTGGGGCGGGGGGTACCGCGGTGCCCTCGTTCTCGGTGCTCACAGCTCTTTCTCCTCGGTCCACTGCTGTTCGTATGGGGGATGACACGGTCCTTGCGTGTACCGTCAAGCTTTTCCCACGGCACGTCAGGGCACCATAAGCCGATCCTGTGTGTCCAATATGCCCTTTGTGTCGATTGCCACCCCGGGGCGCCCCGTGGATGACCGACGCCGACGCCGCTCCCGGGGCGGCGCACACCACCACTCCGGACCCGGACGCCGAAATCGTGCTGCCATCCTTGACCGCGGACGTCCCGGACGCATCCCCAAGGCGTCCGTCTACCCGGCGGCGGCCTCCTTATGGGCGGCCACACCTGTCGATAGTAGGGATGGCACGATGACGGCGTGACCCTCGCACGACAGCACCTCATCCAGGTTGTCGCCCACCGCGGAGCCTCCGAAGACGCTCCCGAGCACACCCTGGCCGCGTACAAGAAGGCACTCGACGACGGCGCCGACGCCCTCGAATGCGATGTACGTCTCACCGCCGACGGCCATCTTGTCTGTGTGCACGACCGCCGGGTCAACCGTACGTCGAACGGCCGCGGAGCCGTCTCCGCACTGGAGCTCGCGGACCTGGCCGCCCTGGACTTCGGCTCCTGGAAGAAGGGCGACGAGGCCGTCTCCGGCCCGGTCGGCTGGGAGGAGAGCCCGGACTGGGCCGACACCTCGGTGCTGACCCTGGAACGCCTGCTGGAACTGGTGGCCGACGCCGGCCGGCCCGTCGAGCTCGCGATCGAGACGAAGCACCCCACTCGCTGGGCGGGCCAGGTGGAGGAGCGGCTGCTCCTGCTGCTCCGGCGGTTCGGCCTGGACGCCCCGGCCCCGGGCGAGCGCTCGCCGGTACGGATCATGAGCTTCTCCGCACGCTCCCTGCACCGCGTACGGGCGGCGTCCCCCACCCTGCCCACGGTCTACCTCTCGCAGTTCGTCTCGCCGCGGCTGCGCGACGGCAGGCTGCCGGCCGGTGTCGGCATCGCCGGCCCGTCGATCCGGATCGTGCGCAACCACCCGACGTACATCGCCCGGCTGAAACAGGCGGGTCACCAGGTGCACGTGTGGACCGTGAACGAACCCGAGGACGTCGAACTCTGCGTCGAACTGGGCATCGACGCAATCATCACCAATCGCCCGAAGCAGGTCCTGTCACAACTGGGACGCCGGTAACGGCAGTTACAGGGAGTGCACCGGCGCGTTCGATCCGTATTCGACCACCGGGAGTGCGTCACCGGACGCCGATCGGCCGGTTTCCGGTCCAGGCCAGTGGGGCATCCACACCGTGGCGTGGGGCGAAGGAGGTCTCGGGGGTGGCGTTGGTGGTGGCACGGGAGGTGCCCACGTCGTCGAGCATGGCCGTTCCCCATGGTCCTGCGGGCGTGGGGAAAGCGCGGCACCGGATGCGCAGTCAATTGCGTCGGCACGGTGTCCCGGAATCGGTCATCGACGATGCCGTATTGATCCTGTCCGAACTGCTCAGCAATGCGTGTCGGCACGGCAGACCGCTCGGGGACGCACTGGCCGGGGACGGCGACGTCCGGGCCGCATGGTGCGTCGGTCCGACGGGACGGCTGACGGTCGAGGTGACGGACGGCGGTGGTCCGACCCGCCCGGTTCCGGCCACGCCCTCGGTCACCGCACGCGGTGGCCGTGGGCTGAACATCATCACGGCGCTGGCCGACGACTGGGGCGTTCGGGACGACGCCCGCGGCGAGGTCACGGTGTGGGTCGTCGTGCAGGACGGCGTATCCGTGGAGCACCGCCGTGAGGATTTCGCTACGCGCGTCGCGTCGCCCTCGGTGACCGCGCTGCCCGACCTCGAGTTCGCGGACGCATTCGACGAGCTGGGCTGAGGGGACTCCCGGGGAATCGGGGAGGTCCTGGAAACACGGGGAGGTCCCGGAGACACCGGGAGGTCCCGGAGGGGTATGCACCCCTGGCCGGGGGGACACACGGAGCGCGGGCCTCGGCCCGGCAGGGCCCGAGGGGTTCTCGCCCGAGGCAGCACGGGAGCCGACGGCACATCGGGCCGCGGCCCACGGCGCGACCCGCTCCGGATTCCCGTCGCGGCCCCCGCGAGCGGCTAGGCTCGCGCCCGTACAGACGAGCCGTAATCGGGAGACACCCACGATGGCCAAGAAGCGCCCTCAGACGAAGGCCAAGCCGGCACAGCTCAAGGATGGTGAGATCCCCGTCGTCGGCGCTCGCGAGCCCTGCCCGTGCGGCTCGGGCCGCCGGTACAAGGCCTGCCACGGGCGGGCAGCGGCACACGCCGTGACCGAGCTGGTGCAGCGCCCGTTCGAGGGCCTGCCGAGCGAGTGCGACTGGGTGGCCCTGCGCGAGCTGGTGCCCGCGGCGACCGTCGAGCTGACGCTGAAGGACGGGCTCCCCGAGGGCGTGCCGTCGGTCACCCTGGCGACGGTGCTGCCGATGGCGTGGCCGGGGCTGCGCCGCACGGACGGCTCGGTGCTGCTGGGCCTGCAGAACGAGACGTCGTCCGGCGACATCAGCCGCGACCTCGCCGACACGCTCCAGCGCGCGCTGACCGCCGAGCCTGGTACGCCGGTCCAGGGCCGCCGGGCGCCCTCCGACGGTCCCCGGCTGCAGGAGCTGCTGGACCCGAAGGGCGGTTTCGAGCCGGAGGTGCACAGCGGCTTCGAGTTCTGGGTGCCGGATTCGGAGATGGCCACTCCGGAGGTCACCGCCTCCCTGGAGCGGGCGAACGCCGCCGCGATCCCGACCGTGAAGCTCACCGGCGTCGACGCCGCCTACTGGTGCGAGACGCCGGAGAAGAACCATCTGCGCTGGGTCATGCCGCACCCCGAGGAGCGGCTGCTCGACGCGCTCGCGCGGCTGCACGCGGCGGGCACGTCGTCGCTCGGCGAGGGCACCCGTCTGGTCGGCTCCTTCCGCGCGCACGGCCTGATGGTGCCGGTCTGGGACCTCCCGAGCGGGATGAGCGCGGAGGACGTCGAGAAGCCCGCGGCCGAGTTCGCCGAGCGGCTCGCCGAGGTGCTCGCGTCGGACGCGCCGCTCACCGCGGAGGAGCGCCGCGCGCGCGGCGGCCTCACCAACCGGCAGGTCACCCTCAGCTGACGGCCGGGGGCACCGCGACCGCCGCGCGGGAGCACGGGACTGACCGACCGGTCAGCTCCGGCGCCCTCCCGGAGCGGGTGACTCCGGTCACAACTCCCCGTCATCGCAGGTGAATCGGTGTCCGAATAGAAGAGATCGAATTTGCTAACTGCCGATCTCTTGTTACCGTTCTGGTAGCCCGGTTGCTGGTGCATCCCCCGTCGCCAGCAACCGGGCGCTTCCATGTCCGGGGCCACCCGCGCATTCCGCCCGCCGCCGATCCGCGGTTCGGGTGCGGTGCACACGCGGCTCGTGCCCGGTTCACCCGCGGCCGGGACGGACCACTGCGCCGCACGGTCAATGACGGGATGCGGCGACCGGACCGCCCCTGCCGGTGGCACCGGCCCGGGCCGCCCTGCCGCCGTCGGGCCCGGCGACCCGGCCCGTGCCGCTTCCCGTCCGCAGCAGCAGAGGTCCCGTACCCCCGCCGTTCCGCGCCGCGCGGGGCGCCGCGAACTCCGCGACCGCCGCATACGCGTCGGCGGGCCCCGCGGTCCGTTCCCTCGGCGTCTCGCACACTCCCGGGTCGTCCGCCGCGTCCACGTCGCAACGGATCTGCAGGGTGCGGTCGTGCGGCCCCATCAGGGTGAGCACGGAACTCAGCGGCCGCCCCGTCGCGTTGCGGAAGTAGGTGCGCCCCCAGGTGTCCCCGTCCCGGGTCATGACACAGGTCTGGGCCTCGATGCCGTCGGGCGAGCTCAGTTCGGGACCGCACTGTGCGATGCCGCCCACCGGTCCGGCCCCGGACGGCAGTGACCGGCGCGCGCCGTCCCCGGGAGCGTCCGTCTGCGGAGCACCGTCGTCCTGCCCGGTCGGCGGGTCGGGCCGCACCGCGCCCGCATCGCCGCGCGCGTCACCGCCGTCGACGTCACCGGGTGCGCCGCCGGGCCGTACGGCGGCGCCGTCCGGTGCATCGGCGCCCTCGCGCACCGCCGCAGCGTCGCGCCCTCCTGGACCCTCGGGGACGGCGCCGCCCTCGCGCAGCGCACCGCCACCCCGTACGAAGCCGCGCCCGTCACGACCGGCGGGTGGCTGCGCCCCCTTGCCCAGCGGCCCCGCGAACGCCCCCGCGAGCGGAAGCACGGCCACGAGCGCGACGGCGCCCGTGAGCAGCAGCAGCCCCGGCCGGACAGGACCTCGCAGCAGGGCGCTGCGGATCGCCCGGTGCTTGTTGCCGGGACGGCCGGACCGGATCGCCCGGTGCTTGTTCCGCGAACCCGGGCGGCCGTGCCGCGAAGGACGGCGGCCCCGGGGTGCACGGTGGCTTCCGGCTCCGGCCTGTTCGTCGCCGCGCGGAGCCAGCTCGCCGGACCGCCGGGCCGGACGGTCGAACCGCAAGGGCGGGCGGGCGCCCCGGGGTTCCGGACGGTCGGGGGAGGAACCCCGGCCCGGGCCGATGCCCTGTGCGGCCGGGTCACCGGAGCGCCGGTCCCGGCGGTCGAACAGGCCGGCCCGGCGGTCGCCCCGGACCTCCGGAGCGGCTGCCGGGGAATCGGGGCCGCCGGCCCGGAGAGCCGGAGCGCCGGGGCGTGCGGCGCGGCGGTCGCTCCGGGGCCCCGGCACGGCGGCCGGCACACCCGGGCCGCCGGACCGGTGCGCGGCATCGCCGGGGCGGAAGGCCCGCCGGGTGAACCGGGGCGGAGCGTCGTCGCGGGCGGCCGGACGCCCGCCGTCCCGGGCAGTCGTCCGGTCTCCCCCGGCCGGAGCGTCGTCCCTGCGGATCGGCCGGCCGTTCCGGGAAGCGGGGTGGTCGTCCTCACCGGCACGGTGGTCGTCCCGACCGGCACGGTGGTCGTCCCCACCGGCAGGGTGGTCGTCCCCACCGGCAGGGTGGTCGTCCCCACCGGCAGGGTGGTCGTCCCGAGAGGTCCGACTGCCGTCCCGAGAGGCCCGGCCGGCGTCCCGAGAGGCCGGACGGCCGTCCCGAAGCATCGGGGATGCGTCGTGAGAAGGCGGGTGTTCGTCGTGAGAGGGCGGATCATCGCTCCGCGGGGCCGGGGGACGTCCCCCGGAATGCCACAGCATGCGGCCGAAGATAGCGGCGGATCAGGGGTGATCCGCTCGCCCCGCGCGGATGTCCGCTACATCTCCGGCGCGCTCACACCCGTACGAGTGAGGACGTCCACGACACCGTCCACGACGGCCTCGACATCGGGCACCCAGGGGGCGGCCGAGCCGGGCATCGGAGCGCGCTCCCAGCGGATCCGGTTCCGGGTATCGGCGGACGACCGGCCGTGCTCACCGACCGTGACGGTCGGGGGGAGTGCCAGGTAGCCGCCCTCGCCGTGGAAGCGGAGGCTGCCGGGCACGAAGTCCTTGGCGTAGAGCAGCTCGCCGAGCTGCTCGAAGGTGTAGGGGGCCACGAGGATCGCGCAGCGGGAGGGCGTGGCGATCACGGGGCCGAGGCGCATGCCCGCCCGGTCGAGCGCGTCGAGCGCACGGGTGCCCTCGGCGGCCGGCAGGCTCACCGCGCAGGGGGCGCGGCCTCCCGCGGACGTGCTGCCGGTGGCCAGGACGACCGGCGCGGACGGCCGGTTGGTCCACCACCAGCGCACCATGCGCTCGTCCGTCGTCGCGGCGAGCAGCGGCGGGTCGAAGGGATGTGCTCCCGGAGCCGCGCAGTCCGGGACGGGACAGGCACAGCGGTCGCCGCCGCGTGCCTGCAGTCCGATGCCCGGGAGCACGGGCCACCGCCACTCCGTCGCGAAGGTGAGGGCCGCGCTCATCACCTCAGGCCTCCCGCCGTTCCGCCTGGACAAGCGCCCGTAGATGCGCCGGGACAGGAGCCTGCGTCGCCTTCCGAGGATCTCGCGCATGAGCGCTCGTTCCTTTCCGTTGAACGCCGAGGACCACATCACACCATGTGTCGATCACTTCGCTGTCGTACGTACTGGTGCGTCACACCCTGCCGCCGAACGCGCCGACGGGGGCAGGAAACCCCAGGGCCTTCGAGGGCCTGCGTCCATACTGCGACTGTCCATACCGCGTGTGGCAAAAGCATGGGCATGGCGTGGGGTGGCGGCGCCTGGCGATTTCGCCGTCCCGCGTATTTCTCGCCGCCTCCGCCACGGAGGATGGGGCACGGCCGTCGGTGGTTGGGACGCCCGGGTCCGTCGCCAGGTTCCGGGGCACTCCCAACTTCCCCTGGCCTTCTCCGAGTACGTACCCACCACGGCCGGTGTGACGCTCCGTGGAGCGGAGCCAGTCGACCGCAAAATCCCGATACCCCAGTCAGTTTTTCGCCAAGTTCGATCGAGGCGCAAGCGCCCCACGGACACCAGGAATCCCAGCAGGACAATGCTGGACATCCCCTCATCAGGGCGGTAGATGTGGAGACATTGCCAGCGGCGCAGAATCTCAGGGGGTTTGCGATGCTTTTGAGCAATACGCACCGGCCCAAAGGCCGGCTGCCATGAACGCCCCGCACCTTCCGAAAGTGGCTGGAATCGATTCCACGGTTCCCGCTCCCGCCCACACTGTCGCGCCGACCGGCACTCCCCCGGCCAGCACCGCCACCACCTCCCCCGACTCATCGGCCGCCCCCGGAGCGGTCCTTCAGGACCGGCTCGCGGGCTGGGTCTCCGACCTGACCACGCTGCACGAGCTCACCGAACGACTGACGCGCACCTCGTGTCTCGACGACGCCCTGCACGAACTGCTGCGCGCCGGGGCCGCGCTCGTCGGCGCCCGCCGCGGCCTGCTCGTCCTGGAACCCGCCGACGGCCGCGGGCCCGACACCACCGTCGGCCTGGGACTCGCCCGCTCCGACCTCGGACACATCGAGACCGTGCCGCGCGGCGCGACGTCGTTCGGACAGCTCCTCGACACCCCGGCGGGACTCCCCGGCGGCGAACGCGAGATCGCCCACCCCGACCTGCTCGCCGAGGACGGACTCGACCCGCGCCATCGCGAGGTGGCGGCCCGGCTCGGCTTCGCCGCCAGCTACGCACTCCCCCTGGCCACCGAGAAGGCGGGCCGCATCGGCGCCGCCGTCTGGCTGTACGACGAACCCGCGGCCCCCGTCGAGCGCCGGCGCCACCTCATCGGCCTCTACGCCCGCTGCGCCACGGAACACCTGGCCCTCCTCGTCGAGCTGGAGCGGGCCCGCCGCACCGCCGCCACCATCGCCGAGGAGCTGCTGCCGCCGCGGCTGCCCCGGGTCGCCGGGGTACAGCTCGCCGCCCGGCACCGCACAGGCCCGCGCGGCGGCGGCGACTGGTACGACGCCCTGCCGCTCCCGGAGGGCGCGCTCGGCCTCGCCGTCGGCTCGGTCACCGGTTCAGGACCGAGCGCGGTCGCCGCGATGGGCAGGCTCCGGGCATCCCTGCGGGCGTACGCGGTGATGGAGGGCGAGGACCCCGTCGCCGTCCTGTCCGACCTCGAACTGCTGCTGCGGCTCACCGAGCCCGCCCGCTCCGCCACCGCGCTCTTCGCCTACTGCGAGCCGGCCCTGCGCAAGATCACGCTGGCGGGGGCCGGGCACAGCCCTCCGCTCATCGTCGGCGAGCGGCGCACCGAGTTCGTGGAGACGTCGCTGTCCGCGCCGCTCGGCATGCTGGCCTGCTGGGAGGCGCCCAGCCTGGAGATCCGGCCGGAGCCTGGAGAAACGGTGCTGCTGTACACCGACGGACTCCTGGAGCGCACCGGCGACCCCATGGACCGGGCGTTCACACGGCTCCACGCGGCGGCGGTGGGCGTGCCGCGGGCGCTGCGGTGCGACCCGGGGGCGATCGCGGACCACGTGGTGCGGTCGGTGCTGCCGGACGGGCTCGACGAGAAGGACGACGAGGAGGACGTGGTGCTGCTGGCGGCGCGATTCGACTGACCCGCCCGAGCCACCCGCCCGCCCGGTGTCACCGGCCGCCCGACCCGCCGGTGACACCGGGCCTCGCGCTTCCACACCCCGGCGCCACGCTTCTGCTGAGATGTCCGACACATCCCGCCGGAGGTAACAGGCCCTCCGGCACTTGGCCCCCTTCCGTACGTCCGTACGATGTGAGGAGGTCCTGTGCCCTACCAAGGAGGAAGACCGTGGCCGACGAGCTCCCGGTTGTGCCCGAAGATGCTGTCACCGCAGCGGCCCCGGAGACCGAGGCGGAAGAGCAGCCGATCAAGCAGCGCAAGAACGGCCTGTACCCGGGCGTGTCCGACGAGCTCGCCGCGAACATGCAGTCCGGGTGGGCCGACACCGAGCTGCACGATCTCGAGCCGGTCGCCCAGGCCGGGCGCACCGCCGAGCGCCGCGCCGCGCTCTCCGCGCGTTTCCCGGGCGAGCGCCTGGTGATCCCCGCGGGCAATCTGAAGACGCGCTCGAACGACACGGAGTACGCCTTCCGGTCGTCCGTCGAGTACGCCTACCTGACCGGCAACCAGACCGAGGACGGCGTCCTCGTCCTGGAGCCCGCCGGCGACGGGCACCGGGCCACGATCTACCTGCTGCCCCGCTCCAACCGCGAGAACGGTGAGTTCTGGCTCGACGGCCAGGGCGAGCTGTGGGTCGGCCGCCGCAACTCCCTCACCGAGGCCGCACAGCTGTACGGCATCCCGGCCGCCGATGTGCGCGAGCTCGCGGACGGGCTGCGCGAGGCCACCGGCCCGGTGCGTGTCGTGCGCGGCTACGACGCGGGGATCGAGGCCGCCCTCACCGACAAGGTGACCGCCGAGCGGGACGAGGAGCTGAAGGTCTTCCTCTCCGAGCTGCGCCTGGTCAAGGACGAGTTCGAGATCGGCGAGCTGCAGAAGGCCGTCGACTCGACCGTGCGCGGCTTCGAGGACGTCGTCCGGGTCCTGGACAAGGCGAAGGCGACGAGCGAGCGGTACATCGAGGGAACGTTCTTCCTGCGTGCCCGCGTCGAGGGCAACGACATCGGCTACGGTTCCATCTGCGCATCCGGCGCGCACGCGTGCACCCTGCACTGGGTCCGCAACGACGGTCCGGTCCGCTCCGGCGACCTGCTCCTGCTGGACGCCGGCGTCGAGACGCACACCCTCTACACCGCGGACGTCACGCGCACCCTGCCGGTCGACGGCACGTACACCGAGATCCAGAAGAAGATCTACGACGCCGTGTACGAGGCCCAGGAGGCCGGTATCGCGGCGGTGAAGCCGGGCGCCAAGTACCGCGACTTCCACGACGCCTCGCAGCGGGTGCTCGCCGAAAAGCTCGTCGAGTGGGGCCTGGTCGAGGGCCCGGTCGAGCGTGTCCTGGAGCTGGGCCTCCAGCGCCGCTGGACCCTGCACGGCACCGGCCACATGCTCGGCATGGACGTCCACGACTGTGCGGTGGCCCGTACGGAGACTTATGTGGACGGCGTACTGGAGCCCGGCATGTGCCTGACCGTCGAGCCCGGTCTGTACTTCCAGGCGGACGACCTGACGGTGCCCGAGGAGTACCGGGGCATCGGCGTCCGTATCGAGGACGACATCCTCGTGACCGAGGACGGCAACCGGAACCTGTCGGCGGGCCTGCCGCGCCGCTCCGACGAGGTCGAGCTCTGGATGGCGAAGCTCAAGGGCTGAGCGGGCAGTACACCTGGGGGCCGGACGCCGAGGGCGTCCGGCCCCGCGTTCGTTTCATGCCGCGGCGCGGCGGCCGCCCGCCGAGGCCATGCCGAGCCAGGTGTGCGGGTTGCCCTCCCAGCACCAGCCGAGCTTGGGGGCTCTCCGGCTGATCCAGAGCGCCGGGACCCGGCGGTCGCCGCACCGCGAACCGCCCAGCGAGAAGCACTTGTTCTTGGCCAGCACCTGCGGGAACTGGGTGATCAGCGCGATGCCCTCCTCGATGGTGAGCAGGGTGCGTCCCCGGTCGGCGATGACGTTCATGGCGTCGCCGGGTACGACGCCGCAGAACTCCTCCCCGCGCTCGACGTCCAGCAGCAGATAGGCCTCGTGGCCGGGCAGTTCGGTGCCCTTGGGAGCGACGAACCGTTCGAGGGAGCCCGGTTCGAAGGAGCGGTCGACGAAGCCGGGCAGCTGTCCCCCGTGCAGGACGGTGCGCGGCATCGTCTCCTCGATCGGGGCCAGATCCCTGGTGACGACCAGCAGGAAGGGCACACGGCCGGCATCCGGTTCGTACGGTCCGTCCGCGACCGCCGCGGCGTGGGCGCGCAGCGGCGCCACCAGGGCGCCGAACCCCTCCGGGTCGAGGCCGGACAGCCCCGGGTATCCCAAGTCGATCAAGTGACGGACCTGACGGTCGAATTCGGCTTCCCCGTCCATGCCTGTCCTGGGCAAGGGCCTCCCCTTCATTCGAAAATTACGACGAGGGTAAATTTACGTAGAGGGCAAGTCCGGCGTCAACATAAAAGTACGACCGGGGTAAGATTTCCGCCATGGGCATCGAGCCGAGCACCAGGACGGACCCCGCGGCCACGACGGGCCGCGGGGACGCAGCGGCGCCCGCGGACCCCGCCTCCGCAGCGGCCACGGGGCTGCGCGAGACCAAGAAGCGCGAGACACGGCGGCTGATCTCCGACCGGGCGACCGAGCTGTTCATCAGGCAGGGCTTCGAACGCACCACCATCGCCGAGATCGCGGACGCCGCCCGCGTCGCCAAGAAGACGGTGACCAACTACTTCCCGCGCAAGGAGGACCTGGCCCTCGACCACCAGGAGGAGTTCGTCACCGGCCTGGCCCGAACCGTCGCCGCCCGGGAACCCGGCGAGTCCGCCTTCTCCGCGCTGCGCCGGGACTTTCTGTCCGCCGTCGCCACGCAGGACCGGGTCGCCGGGTTCGCCGGTCCGGCGTTCATGCGCATGATCGCGGAGAGCCCCACGCTCTCGGCCTGCGTGCGCGGCCTGCACGACCGGCGCGAGGAGGCCCTGGCCGCCGCACTCGCCGAGGCCACCGGCGCCTCCCCCGAGGACGTCGCCCCCCGGACGGCCGCATCCCTGCTCGGTGGGGTGCACCGGGTCCTGTTCCGCCGTATCCAGGACCTCACGCTCGCGGGGCGCCCCGGTCCGGAGATCGCCGTCGTCCTGGAGGCAGAGGCCACGGAGGCGTTCGCCCTGCTCGAACCGGCCCTCGCCCACTACGCCCGGGGCCGGGGGAAGGCACGCACCGGAGACGGACCCTGAACCGCTCGGACCGCGAACCGCCCCACCGGGCCGGAGAACTCCGCTCCCGCGCCCTTGCCGCCCACGCCCTCGGCCCCGTTCCGGTCTCCGCCCCGACCTCCCGCCCCGCCCCCGCCGCGGTCCCGCATCCCCGATGCCACCGCATCCGGGCGTTCGCCACGGGCGCTACACCGCCATCAGCGGTGCGTCTTCCTTCCACTTGAGGATCTTGTCGAAGCTGACGACCGCACCGTCCCGGCCGGGTGTGCTGCCGAAGTGCACATGATCGGCGAGCTCTTGGATCAGACCGAGGCCCCGGCCGTGCTCGGCGTCGTCCGGCGCGAGGGGCCTGACCTTCGGGCGGAGCCAACCGCCCGCGGCAAAGCCCGGACCGGAGTCGGAGACCTCGATGCGGCACAGCTCGCCGTCGAGGTAGGCCGTGACCCTGAAGGCGTCGGAGGCGTCATCGGGCGCCGGACTCCCGCCGTGCTCAACGGCGTTGGCGCAGGCCTCGCTGAGGGCGACCGACAGGTCGAACGACACGTCGGGGTCGACCCCCGCGGTCTCCATCGTGCCCAGCAGAAGCCGACGGGCGAGCGGAACGCTCGCAGCTTCGCGCCGCAAGTGGAGGGACCACCAGATGCTCATGCTCCAGCCTCCTGGGCTGCGGCTCGACATACCGATACGTATTGCCGCAAGCGTCCCGGCCCAATCGCCGGTTCGACGTGATGCCGCCCATACGGCCGACGCGCAGAGCGGCGAAGTCGGTGTATGGGGCCGGGTGGCGTAAGGGACATGGACGGCGGCGTACGGGGACGTACGCCGCGGAGGGTATCCGCGTCTCCTTCGCGAAAGGAATATTCCCGACACAAGCCAACCTTGTGGACCTGCCGCACGACGCGCCGGGACCCAGTGGGATGATGGCCCGGCCATGCCTGCCCCCCACGAGCACGACGCACGTGCCGGACTCGGACTCCGGCTGCTGAGGGCCGCGGTGTTCACCGCGGTCTGTGTCGTGCTGTCCGCGGCAGGCCATGGGCTCGCCTCCTGCTCCACGGTCCCGTTGTGGGCGGTGGGCGCAGGCTTCCTGGCCGTGTTCGCCGTCGTGGCACCGCTCGCCGGCCGTACACGCTCGCTCCCCGGCATCGCCGTGGTGCTCGCCGTCGGCCAGGTCACGCTGCACACCCTCTTCGGGCTCGGTCAGCACGGCACCACGATGGTGCAGAGCGCGGACGCCTCCCTCGTGGAGCGGGCCGCACGGCTTGTCTGCGGGGCGTCGGCCGCACCGCTCACCCCCGCGCACGCCCAGCGCATCCTCGCCGACGCGGGCCTCGGCGGGCCCGGCGGCATGGCCCACATGACGGGCCCCATGCACGCAGGGGAGATGGGCACGGGCACCGGCATGGGCGTCGCCGTACCGCTGCTGCCCTCGGTGCCGATGCTGCTCGGGCACGTCCTCGCGGGCGTCGTCGCCGGATGGCTGCTGCGCCGCGGCGACCTGGCGCTGCTCCGGCTGATCCAACTGTCCGCGCACCACGCCGAAGAGGTCGCCGGGGGCGCGCTCGTACGCTCCCTCCGCGGCGCCCTCCGCCTGGTGCGCGCCCTGTGCGCCGGACTGCCGGGCGCCCCCGACGCGGGCCCGCGCACAGCACACACTCCGTCGGACGCGGCACCGAAGCCGCGTACCAGCGCGCTTCAGCACACGGTGATCAGACGAGGGCCACCAGCGGTGGCCGACCTCTCTCTCGCCGCCTGACGCTCCCCCTTCCTTCCACGGGCGTCACGCGGCAGGCGCACGCGTGCCCACCTGGCTCACGCGTCGCCCTCCCACCGTTGACCCTGCTGAAAAGTGGAGTGTTCTCTGCCATGAAGGCCATCAAGGTTTCCCGTGTCGCCACCGTCGGTGCCGTCGCCGCCTCCGCCGTGCTTGCCCTGTCCGTCCCCGCCTTCGCGCACGTGACCGTGCAGCCGGAGGGCGAGGCCGCCAAGGGCGGCTTCGCCACCATCGACTTCAAGGTGCCCAACGAGCAGGACAAGGCCACGACCACCAAGGTCGAGGTCAACTTCCCCGCGGACCACCCGCTTGCGTTCGTGCAGGCGCAGGCCATCCCCGGCTGGACCGTGGAGCTCACCAAGACCAAGCTCGCCAAGCCGCTGAAGGTCGAGGGCGAGACGGTCTCCGAGGCGGTCTCCAAGGTCACCTGGACCGCCGACGGCAAGGGCGACGCGGGCAAGGGCATCGCCCCGGGCTTCTTCCAGAAGTTCCCGCTGTCCGTGGGCCAGCTGCCCGAGGACACCGACCAGCTCGTCTTCAAGGCGGTCCAGACGTACGACAACAAGGACGTCGTCCGCTGGATCGAGCCGCAGCAGAAGGGCCAGCCCGAGCCGGAGAACCCGGCGCCGGTGCTCGAGCTGAGCGCGGCCTCCGAGGACGGCCACGGTGCGGCGGCCGGCGACGCGGCGGACGAGAAGGGCACCGACAAGAAGGCCGCCTCCTCCGACGGTGGCAGCGACACCACCGCCCGCGCCCTCGGCATCGCCGGCATCGTCGTCGGCGTGCTCGGCCTGGGCTTCGGCGTGCTGGCCGGCCGCCGTCGCACCAACGGCTGATCCGGCCCCCCTCCTCTTCACCACCGTTTCGCGCACGTCCGCCGGGTTTCCCGGCCGCCCCTCGGGTGCGGCCGGGGCCCGGGGACGGTGCCCGGGAGAATGCAGTATGCGCAAGAAGACCCTGTTCGCCGCCGCCCTGCTGGCCGCGGCCACCCTGTCCCTCTCGGCCTGCGGCAGCGGCGACGGCGACAAGCCGGTCGCCGAGGTGTCCGCCGAGTCGGGCGCATCCGACAAGGCCGCGACCGTCCTCGACAAGCCGTTCACCAAGCCGGACCTCGTCCTCACCGACACCCACGGCAAGAAGTTCGACCTGCGCGCCGAGACCAAGGGCAGGCCGACGCTCATCTACTTCGGTTACACCAACTGCCCCGACGTCTGCCCGCTGACGATGAGCAACATCGCCGTCGCCAAGAAGGAGCTTCCCAAGGCGGAGGCCGACAAGCTGCGCGTCGTCTTCGTGACGACCGACCCCGAGCGGGACACCCCGTCCGCGCTCGGCAAGTGGCTGCGGGCCCAGGACCCCGACTTCATCGGACTGACCGGGGACTTCGCCACCATCCAGGCCGGTGCCCGCCAGATCGGCATCAGCATCGAGCCGCCCACCAAGGACAAGCACGGCAAGGTCGTCTCCATGCACGGCAAGCAGGTCATGGCCTTCTCGCCGAAGAACGACGGGGGCTATGTGCTCTACGACGGCGAGAGCACCACCGTCGACGACTACAAGAAGGACCTGCCGAAGATCATCAAGGGGGAGACGCCGTGACGCGCCGACTCGCCGCGGCGGGCGTCATAGGACTCGTCTCCGCACTCACTCTCACCGCCTGCGGTTCCGGCTCCGGCGCGGCGTCCGGTGCCGCGAAGAAGCCGCATCTGAAGATCAGCGGGGCCTATATGCCCGCGCCGCCGACGTCCGCCATGGCCGCCGGCTTCCTCACCGTCACCAACAAGGGCGGCCCCGACCGGCTCACCTCCGTCACGAGCGACGCCGCCGCGGACGTGACGATGCACTCCACGGAGGGCGGCACCATGGAGGAACGGACGTCGTTCGCCGTTCCCGCGGGCGGACGCCTCGACTTCGCCCGCGGCGCCAACCACCTCATGTTCGACAAGCTCACGCGCGCCCCGAAGCGGGGCGACAAGGTCGCCGTCGAGCTGCATTTCAAGAAGTCCGGCACCGTCACGGTTGAACTCCCGGTGAAGGCAGCCACGTACAACCCGACGACACAGTGAGGGGCTGACCGTTCGTGACGACCATCGCTCTGCGCTTCCGTCATCTGCTGATGCTGTTCCTCGCCGTCACCGGCGTGCTCATCGCGGGCGCCGCGCCCGCCTCCGCGCACGCCGCGCTGACCGCGAGCGACCCGAGGCAGGGAGCGGTGGTCGACCGGGCGCCGGTGCAGGTACAGCTGACCTTCTCGGAGAAGGTCGCCATGTCGGACGGTTCCGTGCGGGTCCTCGACCCGGCGGGCAAGCGCGTCGACACACGCAAGGTGACCGAACTGGGCGGCACCACCTACGGCGTCGGACTGCGCCGGGGACTGTCCGACGGCACGTTCACCGTGGCCTATCAGGTGGTGTCGGCGGACAGCCACCCCGTCAACGGCGCGTTCACCTTCTCCGTGGGCGCCCCGTCCAAGACCCGGGTCACGCTGCCCGACCAGGCCGCGGGCGGCGGCGTCGTCGGCGGCTTCTACGGCTTCGCACGCTACGTCGCGTACGCCGGGTTCATCCTGCTGGTCGGCGGGGCAGCCTTCGTCCTGGCCTGCTGGCCGCGCGGTGCGGGCGTACGACCGGTGCAGCGGCTCGTGGTCTCCGGGTGGGTCGCCCTCACCGCGGCAACGCTGGCGATGCTGCTGATGCGCGGCTCCTACACCGGGTCGGGAAAGGTCGCCGACATCGTCGACCTGTCGCTCCTGGGCCAGGTCCTCCAGACCAAGACGGGCGCCGCGCTCGTCTCCCGGCTGCTGCTGCTCGCCGCGGCGGCCCTGTTCATCGCCGTGCTCTTCGGGGCGTACGCGCGACGGGACGGCGACGAGGGCCCGGTGGGCGCCGAGGGTGCCGAGAGCGCCGAAAGCGCCGAGAGCACGCTCGCCTCCAAGAAGGATCTCGCCTTCGGCCTGGCCATCGGCGGAACCGTCGTGTCCGCCGGGCTCGCCGCGACCTGGGCCCTGGCCGAGCATGCCTCGGTGGGGCTCCAGGCGGGCCTTGCGATGCCCGTCGACGTGTTGCATCTGCTCGCGGTCGCGGCGTGGCTGGGCGGCCTCGCTGCACTGCTCGTCTCGCTGTACCGCGCACCCTCGATCGAGGCCTCGGCGGTACGCCGCTTCTCCCGCGTCGCCTTCGGGGCGGTCGTGACCCTGACGGCGACCGGGATCTACCAGTCGTGGCGGCAGCTCGGCTCCTGGTCGGCGCTCACCGACACGACGTACGGACGGCTTCTGCTGGTGAAGGTCGGTCTGGTCGCCGTGCTCGTCGGGATCGCGTGGACCTCGCGGCGCTGGACGGCGCGGCTCTCGGAGCGGCCGTCGCCGGAGGCGGCCGGGACAGCCGTCGCCGACGAGCACACTCCTGACGGCCCGCTCAGTGCCGCCGAGGCCTCGGACGACGGCGACGAGGTCGCTGCATCGGAGGCCCGGGCCGCCGCGAAGGTGCCGGTCCCGGCGGACGCGGTGGCCTCCGCGAAGGCCTCGGTCGCGGAGGACTCCTCGGCCGCCGCAGGCATCCCGGCCTCCGCGAAGGCCCCGGTCCCGACGGACGGTTCGGCCTCCACGGATGCCTCCGGTCCGGGGGAGGACCGGCCGGTCGACACCACGCGGGTCGCGCAGCTCGCGCGGCAGCAGGCCGCTGTCTCCGCCGCGCGGGCCCGTCGGCTCCGCGACGCCGACCGGGAGCGCTCGGGCCTGCGCCGCTCGGTGCTCGCCGAGACGGGGGTCGCGGTGGTCCTGCTGGCGGTCACCACCGTGCTGACCTCGACCGAACCGGGACGCACGGCGGAGGAGGCGGCGCGGGCCAACAACGTCGCCACCCAGGCCGCCGGCCCCCTCCATCTGAAGATGCCGTTCGACACGGGCGGCCAGGACGGCAAGGGCACCGTGCTGGTCGACCTCACGCCCGGCCGCACCGGCGCCAACGAAATGCACGTCTATGTGGAGCGGCCCAACGGCAGGGCCTTCGACGTCCCCGAGGTGAAGGTCTCCTTCACCCTCGCGGCGAAGAAGCTCGGCCCCCTGCCCGTCGCCCCCGACCGCATCGCCACCGGGCACTGGAGCGCGAACGGCGTGCAGGTCCCCATGGCGGGCGACTGGCGGATCGCGGTGACCGTACGCACCTCCGACATCGACCAAGTGACCGTGAACAAGAACGCGAAGATCGGCTGAAGCAGCATGGCGGACCAGTCCCCTTCGGGGTCCATTTCGAGGCGGCGGCTCCTCGGCACGGCCGGAGCGACCGGCCTCGCCCTGGGCGCAGCGGGCGGCGCGGCGGGGTATGCCGTCGCGGCCCCCGGCGCCGGGGACGACGCGGCCCGGCTGACCTCGCTCGGCGCGGACATGGTGATGTTTCACGGGAAACATCAGCCCGGGATCACCACGCCGTTGCAGGCGCACGGCCATGTCGTCGCGTTCGACCTGGTACCCGGCGCCGGCCGCAAGGAGGCGGCGGCCCTGCTGCGCCGCTGGTCGGCGGCGGCCGAGCGGCTGATGGCGGGCGAGCCCGTCGATGCCGGCGGCCATGACACGAGCGTGGCCCGGGACGCCGGGCCCTCCTCGCTGAGCGTCACCTTCGGCTTCGGCCACAGCTTCTTCACCCGCACCGGCCTGGAGAAGCAGCGACCCGTCGCACTCGATCCGCTGCCCGACTTCTCCAACGACCACCTCGACAAGGCGCGCAGCAACGGCGATCTCTGGGTGCAGATCGGCGCCAATGACGGACTGGTCGCCTTCCACGCGCTGCGCGCCGTGCAGAAGGAGGCGGCGGGCGCGGCACGGGTGCGCTGGCAGATGAACGGCTTCAACCGCTCTCCCGGCGCCACCGCCCACCCGATGACCTCCCGCAATCTGATGGGGCAGATCGACGGCACCAACAACCCGAAGCCGTCGGACGCCGATTTCGACAAGCGCATCTTCGTGCCGCAGGGCGGCGACCCTGCGTGGATGGCGGGGGGCTCGTACGCCGTCGTCCGGCGCATCCGGATGCTCCTCGACGACTGGGAGAAGCTGTCGGGAGGGGACCAGGAGAACGTCATCGGGCGGCACAAGTCCGACGGGTCGCCGCTGACCGGCGGTACCGAGACGACCGAGCCGAAGCTCGACCGGACCGACAAGGACGGTCAGCTGGTCGTCCCGATCAACGCGCACGCCCGTATCGCACGACCGGACCAGAACGGCGGTGCCGCGATGCTGCGCCGCCCGTTCTCCTTCCACGACGGATTCGACGCGGACGGGGTGCCGGACGCGGGCCTGCTCTTCGTCTGCTGGCAGGCCGACCCGCTGCGCGGCTTCGTACCGGTGCAGCGCAAGCTCGACCGGGGCGACGCCCTGTCCCGGTTCATCCGGCACGAGGCGAGCGGTCTGTTCGCGGTTCCGGGCGGGGCCGCCGCGGGTCAGTACGTGGGACAGGCCCTGCTGGAGGGATGACGGCGCACTACTGTGAGTCCATGCCAGCCAGCTATACGTATCTCGGTCCCGAGGGCACCTTCACCGAGGTCGCTCTGCGCACCCTTCCGGAGTCCGCCACCAGGGAACTCGTTCCCATGGTGTCCGTGCCCGCCGCGCTCGACGCCGTGCGCGCCGGCGAGGCCGAGGCCGCGTTCGTGCCGATCGAGAACTCCGTCGAGGGCGGGATCACCACGACGATCGATGAGCTCGTCGCCGGCGAACCGCTGATGATCTACCGCGAGGTGCTCCTCTCGATCACCTTCGCGCTGCTCGTCAGGCCCGGCACCAAGCTGTCCGACATCAAGACGGTCACCGCGCACCCGGCCGCCCAGCCGCAGGTCCGCAACTGGCTCAAGACCCATCTGCCCGATGTGCACTGGGAGTCCGCGGCGTCGAACGCGGACGGTGCACGGCTGGTCCAGGAGGGCCGCTACGACGCCGCCTTCGCGGGAGAGTTCGCGGCGGCGCGCTACGGCCTTGAGCCGCTGGTCACCGGGATCCATGACGCCGAGAACGCGCAGACGCGATTCGTCCTGGTGGGCAGGCCGGCCCGGCCCGCGGCGCAGACCGGTGCGGACAAGACCTCGGTGGTCATCTGGCAGCGCGACGACCACCCGGGCGCCCTTCTCGAGCTGCTCCAGGAATTCGCGGGACGCGGCGTCAACCTGATGCTGCTGCAGTCCCGGCCGACCGGTGAGGGCATCGGCAATTACTGCTTCGCCATCGACGCCGAGGGACATATCGCGGACCGCCGGGTGGCCGAGGCACTGATGGGGCTGAAGCGGCGCTGTCTCCGGGTGCGCTTCCTGGGGTCGTACCCGCGTGCCGACATCCGCCCCGAAGACGTACGCGCGCTGCGGCCGGGCACCACGGACAGCGACTTCTCCGAGGCGTCGGACTGGCTGGCCCGGTGCCAGGACGGGCGCTTCTGAGCGGACGTGCCGGACCGTCCGACCCGGCCGTCCATGGCTGTCTGGGGCGGTCAGGGGCGTCGGTGACGGACGACCCCGACGTGGGCGCCGACGGACCCCCGACTGTCGTATTTTCGCTGTCCACAGGAGTTATCCACAGGCCTTCTTCTCGACCTGGGGACAAGTCGACAACGAAGCACTACATGGTCGACAAATCGCCCTAGAGGCCTCAACTCCCTCCACAGATCCGCAGCTCACCCCTCGTCCACCCATTTCCTGCGATCAACTCTTTGGAGCGAACCATTTCCACTCGAAAGTGGGTCGGAACGTGGTTTGATCCTGGAATCCCTCATCCCGATCATGGCCTTCGGAATGATCACTTCCGCCTTCCACAGATCTTCCGCACAGCCTGTGGATAACTTTCCCGGGGTGGGGATTCCTGTGGACAACCAAGGCCGCGAGGGGTGCCAAGTCCCTTGGCCCGCAAGGAGTTCAGGTCAACGACCTGCACCACTCTGCCCCGTTTCGGGGATGGAGGCCCGATTTCTTGACGGGCGGACAAGAGGCCGTTTTCGGCTGACGGAGGACCGGCTTCCGACTTCCGCCCCGGCCCTTCCCCGCGCCGCCCACACCCTTCGGCGCCGAATTTCCATCCCGGCATATGAGACATAGCTCACCGGCGGCCAATATGCGTTCGTGGGGCGTCAGGGCGCACCGGTAGCCTTGAGGGGTGATTGACCTTCGCCTGCTCCGTGAGGACCCCGACCGTGTTCGCGCCTCCCAGCGCGCCCGTGGAGAGGACGTCGCGCTCGTCGACGCCCTGCTCTCCGCCGACGAGGAGCGCAGGTCGTCCGGCGTCCGGTTCGACGAGCTGCGCTCCGAGCAGAAGGCGCTCGGCAAGCTCATCCCCAAGGCTTCCGGTGACGAGAAGCAGGAGCTGCTGAAGAAGGCGGGCGAACTGGCCGCCGCGGTCAAGGCCGCGAACGCCGCCGCCGACGCGGCCGACGAGGAGGCCAAGCGCCTCCTGCGCCAGCTGGGCAACGTCGTGCACCCCGACGTCCCGGTCGGCGGCGAGGAGGACTTCGTCGTCCTGGAGACCATCGGCACCCCGCGCGACTTCGCCGCGGAGGGCTTCGAGCCGAAGGACCACCTGGAGCTCGGCGAGGCGCTGGGCGCCATCGACGTCGAGCGCGGCGCCAAGGTGTCGGGCTCGCGCTTCTACTACCTCACCGGCGTCGGCGCCCTGCTGGAGCTGGCGCTCGTGAACGCCGCGATCGCACAGGCCACCGAGGCCGGCTTCATCCCGATGCTGACACCGGCGCTGGTCCGCCCGCGCGCCATGGAGGGCACCGGCTTCCTCGGCCAGGCCGCCGAGAACGTCTACCACCTGGAGAAGGACGACTTCTACCTGGTCGGTACGTCCGAGGTCCCCCTCGCCGGGTACCACATGGACGAGATCATCGACGCCGACAAGCTGCCCCTGCGGTACGCCGGCTTCTCGCCCTGCTTCCGCCGCGAGGCCGGTACGTACGGCAAGGACACCCGCGGCATCTTCCGCGTGCACCAGTTCGACAAGGTGGAGATGTTCACCTATGTCACGCCGGAGGACGCCGAGTCGGAGCACGCGCGGCTGCTGGAGTGGGAGAAGCAGTGGCTCTCCTCGCTGAAGCTGCCGTTCCAGGTGATCGACGTGGCGACCGGCGACCTCGGCGCCTCCGCGTCGCGGAAGTTCGACTGCGAGGCGTGGATCCCGACCCAGGGCAAGTACCGCGAGCTGACGTCCGCGTCGAACTGCACCGAGTTCCAGGCCCGCCGACTCTCCATCCGCATGCGGGACGGCAAGACCGTTCGGCCGCTCGCGACGCTCAACGGCACGCTGTGCGCCGTCCCGCGCACGATCGTCGCGCTGCTGGAGAACCACCAGCAGGCCGACGGCTCCGTGTGGGTGCCCGAGGTGCTGCGTCCGTATCTGGGGGGACGAGAGATCCTGGAGCCCGTTTCCAAGTGAGCCCCGCCCCCTTCGAGGCGGCCGGTCCCTCGGCCGCCTCCGCTCGGTCCTCCGTGCCCGGTCCCGACGGCTCCGCCGCGGGACCGGCCGGTTTCCCCTTCAAGCTCGTCGCGACCGACCTCGACGGGACGCTCCTGCGCTCCGACGACACGATCTCGGCCCGTACGCGTGACGCGCTCGCCGCCGTCACCGCGGCCGGCGCGGCGCACATCGTCGTCACGGGCCGCGCGGTGCCCTGGACCCGGCACATCCTCGACGACCTCGGCTACCGGGGCCTCGCGGTGTGCGGCCAGGGCGCGCAGGTCTACCACGCGGGGGAGCAGCGGCTGCTCACCTCGGTGACCCTCGACCGGCAGCTCGCCGGGCTGGCACTCGCCAAGATCGAGGCGGAGGTGGGTCCGCTGGCCCTCGCGGCCGGCCGCGACGGCGTCGACGGCGAGGTGCTGGCGGGCCCCGGCTACCGGGTCCAGGAGGGTCCCCTGCCTGTCGTGCCCTTCACCGACATCACCGAGATGTGGGCGGCGCCGCTGAACAAGGTGTACATCCAGCATCCGGCCCTCTCAGACGACGACCTCGCGGAGGCGGCCCGCCGCACCGCGGGCGACCTGGTCGGCGTGACGATGGCGGGCGCCGGGATAGTCGAACTCCTGCCGCTGGGGCTCTCGAAGGCGACGGGGCTCTCCCTCGCCGCCCGCCGCCTCGGCGCGAAGGCCGCCGACACCATCGCCTTCGGCGACATGCCCAACGACATCCCGATGTTCGCCTGGTCCGGCCACGCGGTGGCCATGGCCAACGCCCATGACGACCTCAAGGCGGTCGCGGACGAGGTGACGACCTCGAACGAGGACGACGGGATCGCCGTGGTGCTGGAGCGGTTGCTCGGGGCCTAGGCACGGACGGGGCGGTCCGGCACCGCCCCGGACGGGGCGTCACGCCGGACCGGGATTCCCGTCGGACCGGGCGTCGTTGCGGAGGATGCGCGGATCGAACGCGCGCGGGGGGTCGCCCCGACCACGGCTTAGCAAGCCGGTGCCTTACCACTCGGCCAATCCTCCGGGTGGGCGGCCCGCGCAGTAGCGCGCTCGAAGCGGCCGCCCCGGGCAGCTCCTGCGGACAGGGACTCGACGGAGTGCGGTGACTACTCCGGAGCCTCGCTCCGCGGGCTGCCCTGCCGGGAGCGTGACGTACTGCTGATGAACATCGTCCCGCTCCTCTCCCGGAAGGTGGGCGCCGCCGACGGCGCGTGCTGACGGGACCACTCTGCCCGCTCGCCCCGGCCGCCCGCCACTGAATTTCCGTGCACCGCAGGGGCGTACGGGGCCACCGGCACGGCGCCGGTAGGGCCGCGCAATGCCGAGGGCGCCCGGGCCGCCGTGATCCGGCGTGCCCGGGCGCCCTCGGCGCGGCGGTGATCCGCCGTCGTGCTACTCCTCGCCCGCCAGCGTCAGCGCCCGCAGCCGCTGCCCGGCGTACCAGGTCGCGACGACGGTGACCCCGGCGAGCAGGGCCGTCGCAAGCGGCAGTCCCACGTCGGAGGTGACCAGGTCGCCCGAGACGCGGTGGGCGACCGCGAGGGACCACTGCTGAACGCTGAGCGTGCGCGCGCCCGGCACGAGGGACCCGAACAGCGCTTCCCACACCAGGGCGTAGACGAGTCCGAACACGACGGCGTGCCGGGTGACCGTACCGAGCAGCAGGAAGAGTGCCGCGTACGCGATGGAGGCGACGAGCGCCGCCACCGTGTAGGCCATGGCGACCTGCTGGCCGTTGCCGTTGAGGATCATGCCCGCGACGAAGGTGGGCACCGCGGAGAAGGCCATCGTGACGGCGACCGCGACGATCAGCTTGGTGATGATGATCGTGGGCCGCTTGACCGGCTTGGCGAGGAGATAGACGACGGAACCGTCGTCTATCTCCGGGCCGATCGCTCCGGTGCCCGCGATGACGCCGATGATCGGCACCATTGTGGCGAGCCCGAACCCGCCGAGCACATCGGCCGCCACCTGGTCGTCGGCGCCGGTGAAGACGCGCACGGCCGCGGAGAGCAGGATCAGCAGCGCGGGCAGCGCGAAGAGAATGAGGGCCCTGCGCCGGCCGAGCAGGGCCCGGTAGGTGAGCCGGGCGACTGTGGGGTCGTACATCTTCGGCCTCCTACGCCGCGACCAGGTAAGAGAAGACGGACTCTAGGGACTCGTCGGAGGGCGAGACCGTGAACAGGCGGATGCCGTGCTCGCGCGCGACCTTCGGCAGCAGCGCCGTGAACCGGCCGAAGTCGACGGCCTGGACGCGCAGCACGTCCTCCTTGACGTCGACCTCGATCCCGGCCGTGGACGGGTCCGCGATCAGCGCGGCTGCCAGCGCCCGGTCGTCGCTGGAGCGGACCGTGTACAGATGCGGGCGGTCGGTCATCAGCCGGCGGATGCGCCGGAAGTCGCCGCTCGCGGCGTGCCGCCCCGCGACGATGACCTCGATGTGGGAGGCGAGCTGCTCGACCTCTTCGAGGATGTGGGACGAGAACAGGACCGTGCGCCCCTCGTCGCCCATGCGGCGCAGCAGCTCCATGAGCTGCATGCGCTGGCGCGGGTCCATACCGTTGAAGGGCTCGTCCAGGAGCAGCACGGACGGCTGGTGGACCAGCGCGGACGCCATCTTGACGCGCTGGCGCATGCCCTTGCTGTACGTCGAGATCCTGCGGTCCTGCGCGTACTCCATCTCGACCGTGGCGAGCGCCAGTTGCGCCGCCTTCTCGTTCAGGCCGTGCAACTCGGCGTTGGCGACGACGAATTCGCGGCCGGTGAGGAAGTCGTACATCGCCTCGCGCTCGGGGACGATGCCGATGTGCCGGTAGATCTTCTCGTTGCGCCAGATCGGCTGTCCGTCGAGCGTGACGGTGCCGGTGGACGGGGCGAGGAAGCCGCCCATCATGTTGATCAGGGTGGACTTGCCGGCGCCGTTGGGGCCGAGCAGGCCGGTGACACCGGGGCCTATCGTCATCGTGACGTCGTTGACGGCCACCACATTGCCGAACCAGCGTGATGTGTGGTCGATGTCGATGGTGGTCACAGCCCGACCTTTCGGTAGCGGCGCATCAGGATGCCGTAGCTGCCTGCGATGACACCGAGGACGACGAGCAGATAGACGACGCCCGCGCCGGCCGAGGGTCCTGCCGTTCCGGGGAAGGAGGACGTCGCGCCCAGGAACGCGGTCTGCACGCCGTCGATCAGGGTGATCGGCGAGAAGAGGCCGAGCCAGGCGATGGGCGCGTCGTTGCCCTGCGCGTGAGCGATGGCCTGGACGGTCGACACGGCGCCGTACGAGATGGTCAGCACGGCGATGACGGCGGCGATGCCGAAGCCCCGGCGGGGCGTGAAGGCGGAGATCACCAGTCCGATGCCGGCGAACAGCAGCGACAGCAGTGCCACGGACACCATGCCCTGGAGGAAGCCCTTCGACTGGTCCGCGAAGTCCATCTTGGCGAGCAGGGCGCCGATGTAGAGGACGAGCAGCGGCGCTCCGGTGAGCACGAACAGCGCGGACGCCATCGCGCCGTACTTGGCGAGGACGTAGTCGACGCGTTCGATCGGGCGCGAGAAGTACAGCGGGACCGTCTTGAAGCGCAGGTCGCGCGACACGGACTGGGGGGCCTGCGCGGCGACGTACAGCCCGATGACCGCCTGGAGGAGGATCGCGTAGCGGGTGTAGTCGACCGGCAGGTCCTTCAGCTTGGTCGCCACGGCGACCGCGACCATGATCGCCGCCGGTACGCACATGACGGCGAAGAGGATCATCGGCAGCACCTTGGACTTGGCGGACCGGCCGAGTCCGTAGGCGCCGCGCAGGGACTGCGAGTAGAGGGAGCGGCGCGCATAGGCGCGGCCCAGGCGGGCGCCGTCGTAGGAGCGGTAGCCGATGTTGTGGATCTGCGTCTGTTCACCGGCTCGGGTGGCGGGCTGCTCAAGCGCCATGGGAGACCACCTCCTGGCCCTTCCGGTCGTGCTCGGGACGGAACACCTCGGCGATGTGGTGCCGGCGCTGTTCCATGCGGACCAGGCCGAGGCCGAGGTCCGCCACGAGGTCGCGCACCAGGTCGTACGTCTCGTCGCCGGTCGCCGTGAGCAGCAGCGTGTGCCCGGCGCCGGGCAGGCCGCCGCCCGAGTCGGTGGTGATCCCGCGCGCCCGGAGGGCCTCGCGCAGCGCACCGGTGCCGTCGGGGTGCTCGTCGGTGTCGGTGACCTCGATCGCGAGGGTGGTCGTGGTCTGGGTGAAGTCCGTGGTGGAACTGGACCGCAGCAGCTTGCCGCCGTCGACGACGACGACGTGGTCGCAGGTGCGCTCCAGCTCACCGAGCAGGTGCGAGGTGACCAGGACCGAGATGCCGAAGTCGGTGTGGACGCGCCGGATCAGGCCGAGCATCTCGTCGCGTCCGACCGGGTCGAGGCCGTTCGTCGGCTCGTCCAGGAAGACCAGCTGCGGGTCGTGGACAAGGGCCTGGGCGAGCTTCACGCGCTGCTTCATACCCGTCGAGTAGCCGCCGATGGGGCGGTAGCGCTCCTCGTACAGGCCGACGTGGCGCAGCGTGTCCGCGGTGCGTTCGCGGGCCGCGGTGGGCGGCAGTCCCGACATGCGTGCCATGTGGACGACGAACTCGGTGGCCGACACGTCGGGCGGCAGGCAGTCGTGCTCCGGCATGTAGCCGACCCGCTCGCGGATGGCGGCACCCTTGGTGGCCACGTCGAGGCCGAGCACCTCGGCACGGCCCTCGGTGGCCGGGGACAGACCCAGCAGGATCTTGATCAGAGTGGACTTGCCGGCTCCGTTGGCCCCCACGAGCCCGGTCACACCGGGCCCGATGTCCACGGAGAGCCGGTCGAGAGCGGTCACCCTGGGGAACCGCTTGCTCAGGCTTTCGGTAGCGATCACAGTCACGCTTCGACCGTAGTGGCGCAGCCCACACCGGGCGTCAGACCACAGTGCCGGACTGACGTCAGACTCCAGTCGTACGGGCCCGTAGGGGCCCCTACCGTGGTATCGGTTCACGCCGCCCTGGCCGGATCGGCATGGGTGGGCGGCACATCCACACCGGGTTCCGGCGGGTTTTCCACAGGGCGGGCGCACGCCTATTGACGCCGCCTCTAATAATTGTCACATTCATCGGTGTCAAGTTACGAGCGCGTACCGCAACGAGCGTGGACGGACGGTGGCATGACCGCAGCAGTGGCAGGTGAACTCTCGGCGGAGCTGCGGGGGTTCGCAGAAGTGCAGCGCCTCGCCTACGAGTGCGCGGAGGCCGTCGCGGCCCGGCTCAGGCCGGGGGTGACCGAGCGCGAGGCGGCCCGCATGCAGCGCGACTGGCTGTGCGAGCGGGGCGTGCGGGACTGGTTCCACCTGCCCTTCGCCTGGTTCGGTGACCGCACGGCGTTCGTGAACTTCCGGATACCGCTGCAGTTCTTCCCCACCAACCGGGCGCTGGAGCCGGGGATGCCGTTCATCCTCGACATGGCGCCGGTCCACCGGGGGTACACGGCGGACATCGGCTACTCCGGCTGCCTCGGGCTGAACCCGGTGCACGACAAGCTGCTCTCGGACCTGCGGGCGCACCGCGAGCTGATCCTGCGCGAGGTCCGCGAACGCCGCTCGCTGCGCGAGATCTACGAGGACGTGGACCGGCTCATGGTCCGCCAGGGCCATGCGAACCGGCACCGCGCCTACCCGTTCGGCGTGATCGCCCACAAGGTCGACCGGGTCGCGGAGCGCCGATTCTCGCCGCGCCTGTTCGGCTTCGGCACCCAGGCGCTGAAGGGGCTGGCGAGCGACGCGCTGCACGGGCACCGCGAGGGCTGGTCCCCGCTGTGGTCGCCATACCGGTTCTCCGACCACCCGCCCCGGCCCGGACTGTGGGCGGTCGAGCCACACCTCGGATTCCGGGGCACGGGCGCGAAGTTCGAGGAGATCCTGGTCGTCACCGACTCCAGGGACCCGGAGCAGAGCGCGTTCTGGCTGGACGACGACCTGCCGCACGTGCGGCGCTGGGCGGAGGAGGCCGCATGAGCGGCGCCCGCGCGGCCGCCGGGCCGCGGACCACCGAGAAGGCCGCCGCCGAGCGCCCCGAGCGCACGGCGGCGAAGAGGGAGAAGGGAGCGGGAGCGGCATGAGCGGGGAGCTGCTGAAGGGCGCGCGGGAGCGCTGGGTCCGCACGGGCGGGGTCGAGCTGTGTGTCGCGGAGCTGGGCGATCCGGCGCAGCCGACGGTGCTGCTGGTGCACGGTTATCCGGACTCCAAGGAAGTGTGGTCGGAGGTCGCCGCCCGGCTCGCCGAGCGCTTCCACGTGGTGCTGTACGACGTGCGGGGACACGGCAGGTCGACGGCGCCGCAGCCGCTGCGCGGCGGGTTCACCCTGGAGAAGCTGACGGACGACTTCCTGGCGGTCGCAGACGCGGTCAGCCCGGACCGGCCCGTGCACCTGGTGGGGCACGACTGGGGCTCGGTGCAGTCGTGGGAGTTCGTCACGGTCGGGCGCACCGAAGGCCGCATCGCGTCCTTCACGTCCATGTCGGGGCCGTCCCTGGACCACTTCGGGCACTGGATCAAGAAGCGGATGGCACGGCCGACCCCGCGCAGGGTCGGTCAACTGCTCGGCCAGGGCGCCAAGTCCTGGTACGTGTACATGCTGCACACCCCGGTGCTGCCGGAGCTGATGTGGCGCGGACCGCTCGGCAAGCAGTGGCCGAAGATCCTCCAGCGGATGGAGCGGACGCCCGCCGGTGGCTACCCCACCGCGTCGCTGCCCTCGGACGCCGCCCACGGCGCATGGCTCTACCGGGACAACGTCCGCGCGAGGCTGCGCCGGCCGCGCGAGGACGCCTACGCGCACGCCCCCGTGCAGCTCATCACGCCGCTCGGCGACGCGTTCCTGTCCGAGCGGCTCTACGACGAGCTGGAGCTGTGGGCCCCCCAGCTGGTGCGCCGTACGCTCCCGGCCAAGCACTGGGTGCCCCGCACCCGCCCGGATCAGCTGGCCGCGTGGATCACGGAGTTCGTGACGGCGAACGAGGACGGGGTGCCGGTGCACGACACGGTGGCGACGGGACGGTACGCGGACCGGTTCGGCGGGCAGCTGGTGCTGGTCACGGGCGCGGCGAGCGGCATCGGACGGGCCACCGCCTTCGCGTTCGCCGAGGCGGGTGCCCGGGTGATCGCCGTGGACCGGGACGGGGAGGGCGCGACGCGCACCGCTGAGATGGCGCGGCTGATCGGGTCCCCCCAGGCCTGGGGCGAGACGGTCGACGTGAGCGACGCGGAGGCGATGGAGAAGCTCGCCGAGAAGGTCGCGGGGGAGTACGGCGTCGTGGACGTACTGGTCAACAACGCGGGCATCGGTCTGTCCGGCTCGTTCTTCGACACCACCCCGGAGGACTGGCGGAAGGTCCTCGACGTGAATCTGTGGGGCGTGATCCACGGCTGCCGGCTCTTCGGCCGGCAGATGGCCGAGCGCGGACAGGGCGGCCACATCGTCAACACCGCCTCCGCCGCCGCGTATCTGCCCTCCAGGTCCCTGCCCGCCTACAGCACCTCCAAGGCGGCGGTGCTGATGCTCAGCGAGTGCCTGCGTGCCGAACTGGCGGGCAAGGGCATCGGTGTCTCCGCGATCTGCCCCGGCCTGGTCAACACGAACATCACCGCGACGGCCCGTTTCGCCGGGGTCTCCGCGGAGGAGGAGAAGCGCCGTCAGAACAAGTCGACGCGGCTGTACGGCAAGCGCAACTACCCGCCGGAGAAGGTCGCCGAGGCGATCCTGCGCGCCGTCGTGCGCAATGAGGCCGTCGTGCCCGTGACACCCGAGGCCCGCGGCGCCCGGCTCTTGTCCCGTTTCACACCCGGGGCCCTGCGCGCGCTCGCACGCCTGAAGCCGCCGGTGTGAGGCGTACCGGGCGCGTGCCGGTGCTCAGCCCGGGCCGGACGCGCCCGGGCTGACCTGCCGGCCTCTTCACCCGGCGCCCCTTGGACTCCCGGGCGATCCGCCGCATCTCCTCCTCACCGCCGCAGCCGTGCCCGCCGGTGGGGAGGTGCGGCGAAGGGCGCGGGGGTCGGGGCGCGAGACCGGCGGGGGTGCGGGTGCGGGAAGGGAGGAGACGGGACCGTGAACGACGACCCGGCGAAAGCCGCGTACCGCATAGAGGACCTGGCCCGGCACAGCGGCGCCACGGTCCGGACCATCCGCGCCTACGCGGACCGCGGTCTGCTCCCCCGCCCGGAACGCCGCGGCCGGGCCAATGTGTACGGCGACGCCCATCTGCAACGGCTCCGCCGGATCGCCGCCCTTCTGGACCGGGGCTACACCCTGGCCTCGATCAAGGAGTTGCTGGAGGCCTGGGAAGGCGGCCGCGGCCTCGCCGGAGTCCTGGGTCTCGTCGCCGAGGTGGACGGTCCGTGGACCGACGAGGAGGCCGTCCGGATCACCCGTGCCGAGCTGGACGAGCACTTCGGCGGCACGTCCGACGAGGCTGCGGTGACCGAGGCGCTCGAACTCGGTGTTCTGGAGCGGGTCCCGGGCCGCGACGACGAGTTCCTGGTGCCCAGCCCCCAAGAGCTCTCGGTGGCGGCCGAGTTGCACGCGGCAGGCGTTCCCCTGTCGGCGATCTCCACCCATCTGCGGGAGTTGAGGGTCCAGGTGGAGCACATCGCCTCACGTTTCCTGGAGTTCACGACCGAGCATGTCTTCGCCCGCTACCTGGGAGGCCAGCACCCGCCGACCGACGCGGACGCGGCCGAGGCGGCGACTCTGGTCCGCAGGCTGCGACCGCTCGCCCGGCAGACGGTGGACGCCGAACTTGCCCGGGCGATGCGGTTGTTCGCTACCCATCGTCTACGCCACCACCTGGAGGCGAGCACTGCGTCGCCGGCAGCCGATCAGCCCGTGTACGTGGCGCTTCCCGCGGCGACAATCCGCGCCGTACAGGAACTGGTTGGCTCCGAGCAGGCCGCCGCGTTCATCGCATCGGCCGCCGAACGCGAGGTCCATGCAAGAGCATTGGACGCGATCGTCTCATCAACCAGCAAAGGGAGGTAACTTGCACAAAAGCCTTTAATCCGCCGCCCATTGTCCACAGAATCGCCAATTCGGCTGTGGATAAGCCTAGTTGGCTGTGGATCAAACATCGAGGCGTCCATATTTCCGGTGAATCCCTGTCGGCTGCACCCCAAATTGAGATGCGTGCCGGAGGCCGCGGCGGCACGCTGGCGCGATGGACGAAAGACGCACCGTGAAGGTGTCGAAATACCTGTCGAAACACCTCCGGCACCAGCCGGAGCGGATCGGGATCACGCTCGACGAGGGCGGCTGGGTGCGGATCGACACCCTGATCGAGGCGGCGGCCGCACACGGATTCCGCTTCACCCGGGCGGAACTGGACCATGTGGTCGCCGTCAACGACAAGCAGCGCTTCGCGGTCGAGGGAGACCGTATCCGCGCCAGCCAGGGACACACCGTCGAGATCGATCTCGGGCTGGCCCCCGCCATTCCGCCCGAGTACCTGTACCACGGCACCGTGGCCCGCAATCTGGACGCCATCCGCACGGAAGGCCTGAGGCCGATGGCCCGGCACGACGTGCATCTCTCACCCGACCGGGAAACGGCGACACGGGTCGGTGCGCGGCGCGGGCGGCCGGTCGTGCTCGCCGTCCACGCGGGCGCGATGCACCGGGACGGCCTCGAATTCCGGGTCAGCGCGAACGGCGTCTGGCTCACCGCCGCCGTACCGCCGCGCTATCTGCGCTTCCCAGGCGACCACTGAGCGGCACGGCCCCGGGATCGCCCGGTCGGCGGCGCGGGACCCACTCCCAGGACAAGGGCTCTTCCGGCGCGGACTTTGACGACACTAGCCCGCACTCCGGTTCCGGGCGGTGTGGGACGCGTCACCACGGCCCGGCCGCTCCGGCACACCGTCCGGACGCCGCTCATCCGCCGGACACCGGCCGCGCACAGGGGGAAAAGGGCCGGTCGCCCTCGGACCCCGGGTCCATCCCCGGGAGCGCTGAGACCCAGGCCACGTCGGGTCGCCTGCGCGCCCGCTTACCCTCGAATGCATGAGTCTGCGCCTGAGCACCGTGATCCTTCCGTACCGTCGCTGGAACGAGGGCAGCCGCGCCGCCTGGGTACGGGCGGAGGAGCTGGGTTTCCACACCGCGTACACCTACGACCACCTGGCCTGGCGCAGTTTCCGCGACGGCCCCTGGTTCGGCGCGATCCCGACCCTGACCGCCGCCGCTGCCGTCACCGAGCGGATGCGGCTCGGCACGCTGGTCACCTCGCCGAACTTCCGGCACCCGGTGACCCTCGCCAAGGAACTGATCTCGCTCGACGACATGTCGGGCGGCCGGATCACGCTCGGCATCGGCGCCGGCGGCAACGGCTTCGACGCCACGACACTGCGGCCGAGCGGCGAGGAGCCGTGGACCCCGCGGGAACGTGCCGACCGTTTCGGCGAGTTCGTGCCCCTGCTCGACCGGCTGCTCTCCGAGGACTCGGTGACGTACGAGGGGACCTTCTACTCGGCCAACGAGGCCCGGAACATCCCCGGCTGCGTGCAGCGCCCGCGGCTGCCGTTCGCCGTGGCCGCCACCGGCCCGCGCGGCATGAAGCTGGCGGCTCGGCACGGACAGGCGTGGGTGACCACGGGTGACCCGAAGCTGTACGCGAAGGGCACGCCGGAGCAGTCCTTCCAGGCCATTCGCGGCCAGGTGGAGAAGCTCGGCGCGGCCTGCGAGACGGTCGGGCGGGATGTGGACGAGCTCGACAAGATCCTGCTCACCGGGTTCACCCCGGACTTCCGCCCCGGCACCGACGCGAAGAAGCCCCTGGACTCCCTCGAGGCGTTCGTCGATTTCGCCGGTCGCCATGCCGAGCTGGGCTTCACCGAGATCGTCGTCCACTGGCCCATACCCGACTCGGACTTCGCCGCGGACCAGACCGTCTTCGAACGGATCGCCACGGAGGCGGCCCACAAGCTCGCTTGAGACAGCCGGCCGGCCGCGGGAACGGCCCGGGTGGCGGCACGCCGTGGAGCGCTGCCGCGGCATCTCCGTCAGGCCCCGGGGCGCACCGAAGGTGCCTGGGGCCCTCCCCGTGCCGGCCGGTCTCAAATGTGCGCCCTGGCGCACGCCCGTGCAGGCATATGCGGGACAATGACGACGTGACCTCAGCTACCTCCAGGCCCCGGACCGCCGGCCCCTCCGTGACGCCCCGGCTGATCGCCACAGATCTGGACGGCACCCTGCTGCGCGACGACAAATCCGTCTCGCCGCGCACGGTCGCCGCCCTCGCCGCCGCCGAAGAGGCAGGCATAGAGGTCTTCTTCGTGACGGGCCGCCCGGCCCGCTGGATGGACGTCGTCAGCGACCATGTGCACGGTCACGGCCTCGCCATCTGCGGCAACGGCGCCGCCGTCGTGGACCTGCACGGCGGCCCCGGCAGCCACCGCTTCGTCAAGATCCGCGACCTGGAGCCGGGCAACGCCCTGGACGTCGTCCGCATCCTGCGCTCCGCCGCCCCCGGTACGTCGTTCGCCGTGGAGCGGACCGGGGGCCTGCATCACGAGCCGACCTATCCGCCGCTGTTCGTGGAGCCGGGCGAGAGCGTGGCACCCGCCGAGAAGCTGCTCACCGAGATCTCGGACGTCGCGGACCAGCCCGTCCTGAAGCTGCTGGCCCACCATGCCGAGCTGTCCCCGGACGCGTTTCTGGCGCTGGCCCGCGCGGCCGTGGGGGAGCGCGCCGTCATCACCCGGTCCAGCCCGAGTGCGCTGCTGGAGATCAGCGGCCCCGGTGTCTCCAAGGCCAGCACCCTGGCCCTGTGCTGCGCCGAGCGCGGCATCCGCCCCGAAGAGGTCGTCGCCTTCGGTGACATGCCCAACGACGTCGAGATGCTGAGCTGGGCGGGAACCTCGTACGCCATGGGCAACGCGCACCCCGCCGTGGTCGCCGCCGCCTCCGGCCACACGGTCGCCAACAACGACGACGGGGTGGCCGTGGTGATCGAGCGCATCCTCGCGTCGGTGTAGCGGAGTCCGCCGGGGCGGCTTCGCGGAGGGGCCGTGGGCGGGACGCCGAACGGCGGCGTCCCGGCAGGCGACCCGGTAGGCGGCTCCCGGGAGGCGACCGAGCACGGCGGCTCCCGCAGGCGAGTCGCTACGGCGGCTCCGGCAGGCAAATCCGTACGGCGAGACACAACGGCGGCTCCCGGGGGGCGAGTCCCTACGGCGAGTCCGTGCGGTGACTCCGGCAGGCAAGTCAGTACGGCGCCTGCCACACCACCGTCGTTCCGCCGTCTCCCCCGGCGTCGTACCAGCTGCCGCCGCCCAGGGACTCGGCGCGCCGCTTGAGGTTCTTCAGTCCGCTGCGGCGGCCGCCGGCGGGAATGCCGACGCCGTCGTCGGTCACGGTCAGGCGCACCCCGGTCCTGCCGTCCGGCAGAACCGCCGTCGCGTCGACGACGACGTCTATCCGGGACGCCCGGGCATGCCGGAAGGCATTGGAAAGGGCCTCGCGCAGGGCGGCGATGAGGTTCTTGCCGGTGACTTCGCCGACGGCGGCGTCCACCGGGCCGACGAACCGGTGCGCGGGCTTGAAACCGAGCGGCACGGCCGCCATGTTGATCTCCCGCAGCACCCGCGCGGACAGCACCGACGGTGCCCGGGCGGGCTCCTGCTGCAGGGCGAAGACGGCCGAGCGGATCTCCTGGATGGTCACGTCCAGCTCGTCGACCGCCTTGCCGACACCCCGGCGCACCTCCGGCACCGCGGCTCGGCGCTGCGCGCTCTCCAGCATCATCCCGGTGGCGAACAGCCGCTGGATGACCAGGTCGTGGAGATCGCGCGCGATCCGGTCGCGGTCCTCGAAGACGGCCAGCCGCTCCCGGTCGCGCTGCGTCTCGGCCATCTTCAGCGCGAGCGCGGCCTGCGAGGCGAACTGCGTCGCCAGGGTCCGTTCGGCCTGGGTGTACGGGCGGGAGTCGCGCACGCGCGGCATCGCGAGCGCCCCCAGGACGCGGCCGTCGCACTGCAGGGGCAGCAGCATGACCGGCCCGTAGTGACGGGACGAATCGGTCAGCATGCGCGGGTCAGCGGCCGCGTCCTCGATGAACACGGGGTGTCCCGCGAGGAGTTCGGCGACGACGACGCTCTCCGCGGGCGCGACGAGTCCGAGCGCGACCGCCGGGCTCTCCGAGGTGACGGCGACGACCTCCAGGCCGCCCTCCTCCGCGGGCAGCAGCACGACACCGGCGGCCGAGTCGGCGAGCCGGCGTGCCTGTTCGGCGACGACCTGGAGCGCGTCCTCGGCGTCACCGCCGGACAGCAGCGCCGTGGTCACCGCGACCGAGCCGTCGATCCAGCGTTCGCGCCGCTGTGCGGCCTCGTAGAGGCGGGCGTTGCCGATGGCGATGCCCGCCTCCGTGGCCAGGACGCGGACCATGGTCAGGTCGTGGTCGTCGAACGCGGCGCCGTCCCGCTTCTCCGCCAGATACAGATTGCCGAAGACCCGCCCCTGGACATGGATCGGGACCCCGAGGAACGACCGCATCGGCGGATGGTGCGCCGGGAGGCCGCAGGAGCGGGCATCGGCCGGGAGGTCGGTGAGCAGCACCGGCTCCGGGCTGCGGATGAGGGCGCCCAGCAGGCCGCCGGGCCCGTCGGTGGGCCCGCCGACCGGCTTCGCGGTCTCCTCGTCGGCGCCGTGCTGGACGAAGTCGGTGAGGCCCTCGCCCTCCTCGGCCAGGACCCCGATCGCGGCATAGAGGCAGTCCGCCACTTCGGTGGCGGTCCTGCAGATGCGGTCCAGCGTGGCGTGCAGGTCCAGGCCGCTTCCCACGGCCCGCATCGCCTCCAACAGCTGCGGCGCCCGTACGGACACCTCATGCGACGGGACGGTCGGCATGACTTGAGACTACTTTTTCCGATGTGCCCCGGAAAACCGAAGGGGGTCGGCCTCGGTGCCGGTCACCGCAAGGGCAGCGGTACCTGGGCCCGCCCGCCCGTGCCCGACGGCTCCCCCGCCCGCCCGTCCACGGCCCGGCGCACCTTGGCCCACCGCTCCCCGGCGTCCCACATCCGCCGCAGCGGCCCCTCCTCGGCCACCAGCTCCGCGTAGGCGCCCCGCTGCACCACACGTCCCTCGTCCAGCACGATCACCTCGTCCACCGCTTCGAGCCCGGCGAGCCGGTGCGTGATGAGCACCGTCGTCCGCCCCTCCGTCGCGGCCAGCAGATCCGCGGTCAGCGCATCCGCGGTCGGCAGGTCCAGGTGCTCCGCGGGCTCGTCGAGGACGAGTACCGGGAAGTCCGCGAGCAGCACACGGGCCAGCGCGAGCCGCTGCCGCTGTCCCCCGGACAACCGTGCCCCGTGCTCGCCGACGAGCGTGTCGAGCCCGTCGGGCAGCGAGTCCGCCCAGTCCAGCAACCGCGCCCTCGCCAGCGCGTCGCGCAGCTCGGCCTCGCTCGCCCCCTTCCGAGCGAGCAGCAGGTTCTCGCGCACGGAGCTGTCGAAGAGGTGCGCGTCCTGCGCGCACAGCCCGACGAACCGGCGCACCGTGTCACCGTCGAGCGCGTACGCGTCGGTGCCGCCCAGCGTGTATGTCCCCTCGCGGGCGTCCAGGAACCGCAGCAGCACCTGCGCGAGCGTCGTCTTTCCGGCCCCGGAGGCACCGACCACCGCGATCCTGCGCCCGCGCTCCAACGTCAGATCGAGCCCGGCGAGTGCATCCCGGTCCTGCCCGCCGTGGCGGGCGCTCAGCCCGCCGATCCGCACCGGGAACGGCGACACGGGCGCCGCCGCGGGATGCTCCGGCTCCCGTACGGGAACGGGCGCGTCCAGCACCTCGAAGACCCGCTCCGCGCTCTTGCGCACCCGCTGCCGGTGCTGGACCGCGAGCGGGAGACCCATCACGGCCTCGAAGGCGGCCAGCGGCGTCAGCACGACCACCGCCATCGCAACCCCGGCGAGCCGCCCGTCCCGCACGGCCTGCGCGCCGACGACTGCCGCCGCGGTCACCGTCAGCCCGGAGGCGAGCGCCGTCAGGCCGTTGCCGAGCGCTGCCGCGGTCGCGGCACGCGCTGCGATACGCGTGAGCACCGAGTCGGCACGCCTCATGTCGGCCGTGCGCCCGGGCAGGGCGCCGGCGACGGTCGACTCGGCAGTGCCGGTGAGCAGATCGGCGACCCTGGTGGCCAGCACACCGCGCGCCGGAGCCAGCCTGCGCTCGGCACGGCGCGCCACCGCTCCCGAGAGCAGCGGCACGCCCACTCCGGCCACGAGCAGTCCTGCGGCCAGCACGGCACCGGCCTCGGGCAGCAGCCATGCGGTGAAACCGACGGACGCCACCGACACGGCGAGCGCGGCGCCGACGGGCAGCAGCCACCGCAGCCAGTAGTCCTGGAGCGCGTCCACATCGGCAACGAGCCGGGAGAGCAGATCTCCCCGGCGGGCGGTGCGCAGGCCCGCCGGGGCAAGTCGCTCCAGCCGCCGGTAGACGGCGACGCGGGTGTCGGCAAGCATCCGCAGCACCGCCTCGTGCGACACCAGACGCTCGGCGTAGCGGAAGACGGCGCGGCCGATGCCGAAGGCCCGGGTCGCCGTGACGGCCACCATCAGATACAGCACCGGCGGCTGCTGCGACGCCCGCGAGATCAGCCACCCCGAGGTGGCCATCAGTCCGACGGCACTGCCGAGGGCGAGACCGCCGAGCAGCAGCGCTAGCGCGAGCCGGGCGCGGTGGGCCCGGGCCAGAGCGCGCACCCGGGCGAACGGCCCGGCTCCACCGGGGACCCCCCGCGCCGCGGAGGGTTGGGGATGCGGGCCGGCGGAGGGGCCGGGGTGCGCATCCTCTTCGGAGGGCAGGAGGGCCGCGGCACCGGAGGGGGGCGGGGTGTTCGAGTCCGCCGGTGCCGGAGAGCGCGGGGCGGGGGGAGCGGGGACCACTCCCGGCTCCGCAAGCCGCACCACTCTGTCGGCCACGGTCAGGAGCGCGGGCCGGTGGACGACCAGCAGCACGGTCCGGCCCGCGGCGAGCCGGCGGACGGCGTCCACCACCTCCGCCTCGGTGGCCCCGTCCAGGGAAGCCGTCGGCTCGTCCAGCAACAGCACCGGACGGTCGGCGAGGAATGCGCGCGCCAGGGCGAGCCGCTGCCGCTGCCCGGCCGACAGCCCGGCCCCGTCCTCACCTAGCACCGTGTCGGCCCCGTTCGGCAGCGCCTCCACGAAGTCGAGTGCCCCGGCATCCGCCAGCGCGCCGCGCACCGCCGCATCGTCCGCCCCGGGCCGCGCCATCCGTACGTTCTCGGCGATCGACCCCGCGTGGAGATGGGGCCGCTGCGGCACCCACGCGATCTGTTCGTGCCACCGTTCCGGGGCTATGTCCTTGAGGTCGGTGCCCCCGACCCGGATCCGCCCGCCCCCGGGGCGTACGAACCCCAACGCAACCGCGAGGAGCGTCGACTTGCCCACCCCGCTGGGCCCGACGAGCGCGACGGTCTCACCCGGCGCGACGGTGAAGGACACATCCGACACCGCGTCGTCGGACCGGCCGGGGTAGCGGACCGTCACGCCCTCGAAGCTGATCGCACCGGTCGGGGCGGGCAGGGTGCCGGACGGCGGCAGCGGCGTCTCGAGCACCTCGAAGATCTCCTCGGCGGCGGACAGCCCCTCCGCGGCCGCGTGGTACTGCGCGCCGACCTGGCGTACCGGCAGATAGGCCTCGGGGGCGAGCACCAGGATTACCAGGCCGATGTACAGGTCCATCTCGCCGTGCACGAGCCGCATGCCGATGGTGACGGCCACCAGAGCGACGGACAACGTCGACAGCAGCTCCAGTGCGAACGACGACAGAAAGGCGATCCGCAGCGTCCGTATGGTCGCCCGGCGGTATTCGGCGGTGATGCACCGGATCGACTCGGCCTGTGCCTTGGCCCGGCCGAACACCTTCAGTGTCGGCAGCCCGGCCACAACATCGAGGAAGTGCCCCGACAGCCGTGACAGCAGCCGCCACTGACGGTCCATCCGGGACTGTGTGGCCCAGCCGATCAGCACCATGAAGAGGGGGATGAGCGGGAGCGTGCCGACGATGATCGCCGCAGAGACCCAGTCCTCGGTGACGATCCTCGCCAGCACGGCGGCCGGCACCACCACCGCAAGCCCCAACTGCGGCAGATAGCGCGCGAAATAGTCGTCCAGCGCATCCACACCACGCGTGGCGAGCGCGATGAGCGAACCGGTGCGCTGTCCGCTCAGCCACCCGGGGCCGAGCTGTGTCGCGCGCTCCAGCAAGCGCCCGCGCAGCTCCGACTTGACCGCCGCGCTCGCCCGGTGCGCGGCCAGTTCGGTGAGCCAGCCGATGAGCGCCCGGCCCAGCGCCACCGCCGCCAGCAGCATGAGCGGCGTCCGCAGGCCGGAGACCGACAGTCCGTGCTGGAAGGCCCCGACCACGACGTCGGCGATGAGCATCGCCTGGGCGACGACCAGGCCTGCCCCGGCCAGGCCGAGGACCACCACCGCCATCAGGAAGAGGCGGGTGGCTCGGGCGTAGCGGAGCAGGCGCGGGTCGATCGGTTTCACGTGAAACACCCTCTGATCTGCGGATGCGTTTCACGTGAAACACATCCCGGGGTTGAGCGGACGAGTGCATCGCACTCGGCATGGGCTGATGCCTACGGATCGGGTCGGATCAGCTCTCGCGAGCCCGGCCTGAGCCGCAGGACACCTCCTAGTGCGCGGCGTCGGCGATGTGCTGCGTGCCGATCCGCTTGCGGAACACCCAGTAGGTCCACGACTGGTAGAGCAGCACCAACGGGGTGGCGATCGCTGCGCACCAGGTCATGATCTTCAGGGTGTAGGGGCTCGACGAGGCGTTGGAGACCGTGAGGCTCCACTCCGGGTTGAGCGAGGACGGCATGACGTTCGGGAAGAGCGTCAGGAAGAGCATCGTGACGGCCGCCGCGATGGTGATGCCCGACAGTGCGAACGACCAGCCCTCACGGCCTGCAAGGTTCGCCCCGAGCGCCGCGACGAGCGCGACGACGGCCACGATCATGGCGACCAGGCTCGTGCCGTCGCCCCGGTCGACCTGCGTCCAGACCAGAAAGCCGAGGGCCAGGACGGCCGCCACCAGACCGAGCCGGGTGGCGAGTGCGCGTGCCCGGTCCCGGATGTCGCCGACCGTCTTGAGCGCGGTGAACACCGCACCGTGGAAGGTGAACAGCGTCAGCGTCACCAGACCGCCCAGCAGGGCATAGGGGTTGAACAGATCCCCGAGACTGCCCACGTACTCGAAGTTCTTGTCGATCTTCACGCCGTGGACGATGTTGCCGAAGGCCACGCCCCACAGGAAGGCGGGAATCAGCGATGTCCAGAAGATCGCCGTCTCCCAGTTGCGCTGCCAGCGCTCCTCGGCTCGCTTGGCCCGGTACTCGAAGGCGACTCCGCGCACGATCAGACAGACCAGGATGACCAGCAGCGGCAGATAGAAGCCGGAGAACAGCGTCGCGTACCACTCGGGAAAGGCGGCGAAGGTCGCGCCGCCCGCGCTGAGCAGCCACACCTCGTTGCCGTCCCAGACGGGACCGATGGTGTTGATCAACACCCGCTTCTCGGTCCGGCCGCGGGCGAGCAGCTTGGTGAGGACACCAACCCCGAAGTCGAAGCCCTCCAGGAAGAAGTAGCCGATCCAGAGGACCGCGATGAGCACGAACCAGACGTCGTGGAGTTCCATGTCTGCAGCTCCTCTGCCTTAGTACGAGAAGGCCATGGGCCGGTCGGCGTCGTCCCGGTCGTGTCCGCCGATCCGGGTGGGCGGGTTGAGATCCGCCTCCGTCAGCTCGGGCGGTCCCGCCTTGACGTACTTCGCGAGCAGCTTGACCTCGACGACCGCGAGCACGGCGTACAGCGTGGTGAAGACGATCATCGAGGTGATGATCTCGCCCTGCGAGACACCGGGGGAGACCGCGTGCCTGGTCTGGAGTACGCCGTAGACGACCCACGGCTGGCGGCCCATCTCGGTGAATATCCAGCCCCAGGAGTTGGCGATCAACGGGAACGCCAGCGTCCAGGTCGCGATCCGCCAGCACCAGGGGGCGAGCGTCGCACCGAGCGGCTTCTTGAACAGCACCAGATGCGGCACCTCGTCCTCGCCGACGCGCAGATGCCGCGGCAGCATGAACTTCTTCCGGGTCAGCCACAGCCCTGCGGCGCCGATGGCGAAGGACGCCATGCCGAAGCCGATCATCCAGCGGAAGCCCCAGAAGGTGACCGGGATGTTGGGCCGGTAGTCGCCGGGGCCGAACTTCTGCTGCTCGGCCTTGTTGACGTCGTTGATGCCCGGGACGTACGAGCCGAAGTCGTCGTTCGCGAGGAACGACAGCACGCCGGGGACCTCGACGGCCACGGTGTTGTGCCCCTTCTCGACATCGCCGTAGGCGAAGATCGAGAAGGGTGCGGACTTCTGGCCGTCCCACAGCGCCTCGGCCGCGGCCATCTTCATCGGCTGCTGCTTGAACATCACCTTGCCGAGGAGGTCACCGCTGACCGCAGTGAGAAGGCCGGCGATGACGACAGTGACCAGACCGAGCCGCAGCGAGGTCTTCATCACCGGGATGTGCTTCCTGCGGGCCAGATGGAAGGCGGCGATCCCGACCATGAAGGCGCCACCGGTGAGGAAGGCTGCCGCGAGCGTGTGGAACACCTGGGTGAGCGCGGTGTTCTGGGTCAGTACGGCCAGGAAGTCGGTGAGCTGGGCCCGCCCGGTGGCCTTGTCGATCTTGTAGCCCACAGGGTGCTGCATCCACGAGTTCGCCGCGAGGATGAAGTACGCCGACAGGATCGTGCCGATCGCGACCATCCAGATCGTCGCCAGGTGGATCTTCTTGGGGAGCTTGTCCCACCCGAAGATCCACAGGCCGATGAAGGTGGACTCGAAGAAGAAGGCGATGAGGGCTTCGAACGCGAGCGGGGCGCCGAAGACATCGCCGACGAAGCGCGAGTAGTCGGACCAGTTCATGCCGAACTGGAACTCCTGGACGATGCCGGTGACGACGCCCATAGCTATGTTGATCAGAAAGAGCTTGCCCCAGAACTTGGTGGCTCTGAGGTACTTCTCCTTCTCCGTCCGCACCCACGCCGTCTGCAGGCCGGCGGTGAGCGCCGCCAGCGAGATCGTCAGGGGCACGAAGAGGAAGTGGTAGACGGTCGTGATACCGAACTGCCAGCGCGCCAGCGTCTCCGGCGCCAAAGCCAGGTCCACGTCGCTTCTCCTTACCTCGGCGCGATCACAGCGGCACCATGCCCGGCCGCTTCCTGGGCGGATCGGGATCATCCGGGCAAGCTTGTGAACGCGTTCACATTCACAAGCAATTATGGCGCATGCGTCTTCGAGACCCGAACGGGGGGTCCATTTACCGGGAGGCAGTCCACATGGCGGACACTTCTGTCCGCGATGAGTGCATGCGAAGAGGGCGAAAGCGCCTGAACAGGGCCCGAGGGGCTACCGGAGAAGTTCAACATATTGTTGAATCCGGCCATGCAGATGCAGATACGGATCAGCTGGCCCGCCGGGCACATCACCGCGACCCTGGAGTCCACCCCCACCAGTGCGGCGCTCGCCGAGGCGCTGCCTCTCTCCGCCACCGCCCACACCTGGGGCGAGGAGGTCTACTTCGACACGGGCGTCAGCGTCCCGCGCGAGGCGGGCGCCCAGCAGGTCGTCGCGCCCGGCACCGTCGCCTTCTGGACCGACGGGGACGCGCTCGCCCTGCCGTACGGTCCCACGCCGATCTCGCGGGGCGAAGAATGCCGCCTCGCGAGCCCGTGCAATCTGCTCGGCACGCTCGACGGCGACCCGCGCCTGCTCGCGAGCGTGCGGAGCGGGGACCCCATCCGCGTGGAACGGGTGGGCGCCGGCCGCTCCGGAAGCGACTGAGGCCTGTCGGAGACTCCCGCCCTCCTGGCGGACGACGGGAGTTCGACGAAAGGGGCCGGACGCGTCTAGAGCTCCTTGCGGAAGGCCTCCGCCGTCTGCAGGAAGATGTCGTTGCCCTCGGGTTCGGCGATCGTCGCCCGCATGCCCTCGCCCGCGAACGGCCGCACCACCACGCCCGCGCGCTCGCATGCCGCCGCGAAGTCCATGGTCCGCTCCCCGAGGCGCAGCCACACGAAGTTCGCCTGCGTCTCGGGCACGGTCCAGCCCTGCTGGGCAAGGGCCTTGACCACCCGGTTGCGCTCGCAGACCAGCGAGCCGACCCGGCCGAGCAGCTCGTCCTCGGCACGCAGCGACGCGATCGCCGCCTCCTGGGCGATCTGGCTCACGCCGAACGGTACGGCCGTCTTGCGCAGCGCAGCGGCCACCGGCTCATGGGCGACCGCGAAGCCGACCCGCAGCCCCGCGAGCCCGTAGGCCTTGGAGAAGGTGCGCAGCACACAGACGTTCGGGCGGTCCCGGTACAGCTCCACGCCGTCCGGCACCTCCGGGTCCCTGATGAACTCCCGGTACGCCTCGTCCAGGACCACCAGAACATCGCTGGGCACCCGGTCCAGGAACCGCTCCAGCTGGGCACGGCGGACGACGGTGCCCGTGGGGTTGTTCGGGTTGCAGACGAAGATCAGCCGCGTGCGGTCGGTGATCGCGTCGGCCATCGCGTCCAGGTCGTGCACATCGCCCGGCGTCAGCGGCACCTGCACCGAGCGGGCGCCGCTGATCTGCGTGATGATCGGGTACGCCTCGAAGGACCGCCAGGCGTAGATGACCTCGTCACCCGGGCCCGCGGTGGCCTGGATGAGCTGCTGCGCGACGCCGACCGAGCCGGTGCCGGTGGCGATGTGGGTGACGGGCACGTCGAACCGGTCGGCGAGCTCGTTCATCAGCCCCGTGCACGCCATGTCCGGGTAGCGGTTGAAGGAGCCGGCCGCGGCGACCGCGGACTCCATCACCCCGGGCAGCGGCGGATACGGGTTCTCGTTGGAGGACAGCTTGTACGCGACCGGGCCGCCGGCTGCGGCGGCCTTGCCCGGCTTGTAGGTGGGGATACCCTCCAGCTCGGCGCGCAGCTTGGGGCTCGTCTCGCTCACCGCAGTCCTCCTTGTGACCAGTTCCAATACTGCTCACCTTAAGAGGATTGGGCGCCGCTGCGAATGGTCCGAGAAAAACACCTCGACGAACCCTCGGGCCGGGCGGCCACGCCGAGGCTCCCCGGAGGGCCGGGGCACCACCACGTTCCGCCGCCGGGACCGGTGCCTGGTTCAGCCGCCGTCGGGGCCTGCCTCACCCCCGGCCGGCGCCTGCCTCGGGCACGGCCCGGGGCGCTGCGGCATCCCGGCAATCGCCTGGACCCGGCACACCGCTCAGGCTCCCCGTGGGCCGAGCCGATATCCAAGTCGTCTCCCGGTGCGCGCCGGGGCCTCGGCGGGCGTTCGCCGGTCCCCGGCCCTCGCCGCGGGACCGTGCTGCCGGGGCCGGAGCCGCTTCGGAGCCGCGCGGGAACCCCCGTCCCGGCGAGGGGAGCGCGCCGCTGCGGCCGCGCGCGCCGGTGGTTCGCGCCGTGGCGCGCATCCCTCGTGAAGGTGAGTTGAGACCTCTTCGAGACATCGCTCCCCCGGCAGGAACATGCGGACCGAAAGCCACCCCAACCCTTCACCACCCCTTCAACTCCCTTACAATCAAAGGAAGTTGGGGTGGTTCTGCCTTGCAGAAACGTGCCTGTCAACGACTGAATATGCGTCCGCGCTACCCCACCGCATGAGCCCTACTATCGGCTCGCCATGACAGCAGCAGGGAAGCACCAGGTGAGCCGGGCAGAGACCTCCCGCCGGGGCAACCGGCCAGGCCGAGCGGGCATCAGAGACGTGGCCGCCGCCGCCGGTGTCTCCATCACGACGGTCTCCGACGCGCTCAACGGAAAGGGTCGGCTCCCCGACGCCACCCGCCGCCACGTCCGCGAGGTCGCCGACCGGCTGGGCTATCGCCCGTCCGCCGCGGCCCGCACCCTCCGTACCGGAAAGTCAGGACTCATCGGTCTGACCGTCACGACGTACGGGGATGAACCTTTCACCTTCACGGAATTCGCGTATTTCGCGGAGATGGCGAGAGCCGCGACCTCCGCCGCGCTGGCCCGGGGGTACGCGCTGGTGATCCTGCCGGCGACCTCCCGCCACGACGTCTGGTCGAACGTCGCGCTCGACGGCACCGTCGTGATCGACCCCTCCGACCAGGACCCGGTGGTCACCGAGCTCGTACGCCAGGGCCTGCCCGTCGTCTCGGACGGTCGGCCCGCCGGATCGCTGCCGGTCACCGCCTGGGTCGACAACGACCACGAGGCCGCGGTCCTCGACATCCTCGACCACCTCGCAGCGGCGGGCGCCCGCCGTATCGGCCTGCTCACCGGCACCAGCACGGACACCTACACCCATCTGTCCACGACGGCGTATCTCCGCTGGTGCGAGCGCGTCGGGCAGGACCCGGTGTACGAGTCGTACCCGGCACACGACCCGTGCGCCGGGGCCGTCGCCGCCGACCGGCTGCTGGCCCGCCCCGACCGGCCCGACGCCGTCTACGGTCTCTTCGACCCGAACGGCACCGATCTGCTGGCCGCGGCCCGGCGGTACGGGCTGCGCGTCCCCGACGACCTGCTGCTCGTCTGCTGCAGCGAGTCGACGGTGTACGCCAACACCGAGCCGCCGATCACCACCCTCTCCCTGAAGCCGCGTCGCATCGGAACGGCCGTCGTCCAGCTCCTCATCGACGCGATCGAGGGCGCGCACGGGGACCACCCGGTCGAGCAGGTGATACCCACCGAACTGATCGTGCGGACCTCGTCCGAGCGCCGTCCGCCGCGCACCACCGTCAGCCCGCCCCGCTCTCCGGGACGGAGCTAGCCCCCGGTTCCGGAGGCGCCGATGGCCGGCCCCGGTCGAGCGGGGCGGCCGAGGCACGGTCGTGTGATGCATCCGATGGGGAGCGCGTCCCGTCGATCGGCGAGTACGCGTCAGGTACGACAGGGCCATGACCTGCGCAATTCGGGAGAAAACCACGGTGAACCCGGGTCCGTCCCCGATTCACCACCCCTGGGTCATCACACAGCGCGAGCCACATTCCTATGATGGGCGGACGACACCGCGGGCCGCTGCGACCAGGCAGTCCGATCCGGTGCAGTTGCGGCGCAAGGTGGTGGAGGGGTCGATGACTCAGGGGGCCGGTCAGGGACCCGAGGTGCGTACGGCGACACTGCGCGATTTCCGGGTACCTGCGTACGTCCACGAGACCGGTCCGTACGAGGAGAGCACCACCGAGGCGCCCGCGCCCCCGCCCTCGTACGAAGAGACCGCCGCGCCCTCCTACGGGCAGGGCACGCCGGCCCCGCAGGGGCAGGGCATTCCGGCCCCGCAGAGCCAGGGCACGCCGGTTCCGCAGGGCCAGGGCACGCCGGTTCCGCAGGGCCAGGGCACTCCGGGCCCGTACGGAGAGGGCGAGGCCCCCGACGGGTACACGCCGACGCAGCGCGACCTCCCCGTCATCAACCGCGGCGACACCGTCCAGGTGCAGATCGCGCCCGAGGCCGTGCCACCCGCAGCGGCGGCGGCCGAGGGCCTCGGTCCGCTGTACGTGGTCGGCGATGTACACGGCTACCTCGACGAACTGCTCTCCGCCCTGCGCGAGAAGGGCCTCATCGACGCCGACGGCAGCTGGGCCGCGGGCACGGCGCGCCTGTGGTTCCTCGGTGACTTCACCGACCGCGGGCCCGACGGCATCGGGGTCATCGACCTGGTGATGCGGCTGTCCGCCGAGGCAGCGGCCGCCGGCGGCTACTGCAAGGCCCTCATGGGCAACCACGAGCTGCTGCTCCTCGGCGCCAAGCGGTTCGGGGACACCCCCGTCAACTCCGGCGCCGGCACGGCCACCTTCCAGGCCGCCTGGCTGCTCAACGGCGGACAGAAGAGCGACATGGACCGCCTCCAGGACCACCATCTGCAGTGGATGGCCCGACTCGACGCGATCGAGCTGGAGGACGACCATCTGCTCGTCCACTCGGACACCACCGCCTACCTCGACTACGGCGACTCCATCGAGGCGGTCAACGACACCGTCCGCGAAACCCTCACCCGCAACGACGCGGACGAGTGCTGGGACCTCTTCCGCAAGTTCACCAAGCGCTTCGCCTTCCGCGACGAGTCCGGATCCGAGGCGGTGCGCGAGCTCATCGGCACCTACGGCGGCAGCCGTATCGTCCATGGCCACAGCCCCATCCCCTACCTCCTCGGCGACGTCGGCTCGGAGGAGGACGAGGACAGCGGCGGCCCGGTGGTCGAAGGACCGCACATCTACGCCGACGGACTGGCCATCGCGATGGACGGCGGCGTGACCATGGCCGGAAAGCTCCTGGTCTGCCAACTTCCGCTCGACGACTGAATGTTCCGCGGGCAGGTGCCCGGGCCGAAGGATCACGCAGGCCAGGGGGCAATTTCCGGAAACCCCCTGTCACCGCGTGCCGTGACGGCTCTACCATCGGCTTATCCGTAGCAGGCTCCCCTCCGTTTCTGCCCGACGGCTCGTCACCCGTGCGAGCCCCAAGCCCTACGGAGCATCGGGGGATGCACATGAACAGCGCTCCGCACCTGCTGAGCGAGGACCGCAAGGAATACGAGCGGATCCTCGATGAGGCGCTGCGCTCCGCACCACACCGTCCCGATCTCACCGCGGTGGGCCGGCGGTTCAGCCCCGAGCAGCTGCGCGCCATGGCGCTCGGCGCCACCGCCCTGATCACGGCCGCCGCCGCGGCCGAGTACCAGCACTACGTGAAGGTCCGCGAGGACCTGCGCACGCCGGCCGGGACCACCACAGGTCCCGTCCTCGGGTCCGACGCCGCCGAAGCGGCCGGCGGGGAGGCGATCGGGCTCGTCACCACCGCCGAAGGGACCGTCGAACCCGAGGGCGCCGGGATCGTCGCCGTCCTCGCGGTGCTCGCCCCGGTCCTCGCCGGTACCGCGGCCGCGATATTCCTGCTCGTCGGCTATGTCCTCAAGATGGTCGATCCCGAACCGCAGTTCGCCCGGACCATGCTCACCACCGGGTGGGTCTTCGGTGCGATCACGGCGGCCGCGATCCTGGTCGCCGCCGTGGGACTGCTGCTCACCGCGCTGCGCAACGGCTCCACCGCTCTCCCGGCCGAGGTGGCCGGCGAGCGCGACGAGCAGGTGGAGCACGCCAGGGAGGCCTGGCGTCTGGCGCTCCTGGAGCGGGGCCTGCTGCCGTTCCTCCGGGAGACACTGGCGGATCCGGGCACGGCAGTGGCGGACCGCGCGGATCCGTCGCAGCCCGGTGGCCGGATCCCGCACCTCGGCTACCACCGTCCGGGCTTCAGCAGCCCGGACGACGGCTCCACGGGGCCGCGCCCCAGCTTCAGCAGCCCGGACTTCTCCAGCCCGGACTTCGGCGGTCCGGAACACCGGCCGGACTGAGCGGGCGCGGCGTCAACCACCGCCTGCACCGTGATGGAGGAGCCCACGCACCGAGTGGTGGAGACGGCAGCGGCCCCCGCCACTCGGTGCACGCCGAGCGGTCAGTCCGCGAGTGGCAGGTAGACCCGGTTTCCGGCCTCGGCGAACTCCTTGGACTTCTGGAGCATCCCGTCGGCGATCTCCTCAGCCGATGCTCCCTCGGTCGCCGTACCCCCGAACCGCTCGTTGATGCTCTGGCTGATCTTCATCGAGCAGAACTTCGGCCCGCACATGGAACAGAAGTGCGCGGTCTTGGCCGGCTCCGCGGGGAGCGTCTCGTCGTGGAACTCCCGGGCCGTGTCCGGGTCGAGGGCCAGGTTGAACTGGTCCTCCCACCGGAACTCGAACCGGGCGTCCGAGAGCGCGTCGTCCCACTCCTGCGCACCCGGGTGTCCCTTGGCGAGGTCGGCCGCGTGGGCGGCGATCTTGTAGGTGATGACGCCGGTCTTGACGTCGTCACGGTTGGGCAGGCCCAGGTGCTCCTTGGGCGTGACGTAGCAGAGCATGGCCGTGCCCCACCAGCCGATCATCGCGGCGCCGATACCGGAGGTGATGTGGTCGTACGCGGGCGCGATGTCCGTGGTCAGCGGGCCGAGCGTATAGAACGGAGCCTCATCGCAGATCTCCTGCTGAAGGTCGATGTTCTCCTTGATCTTGTGCATGGGGACGTGACCGGGGCCCTCGATCATCGTCTGCACATCGAAACGCTTGGCGATCCGGTTGAGTTCCCCGAGCGTCCGCAGCTCCGCGAACTGCGCCTCGTCGTTGGCGTCGGCGATGGAGCCGGGGCGCAGACCGTCCCCGAGCGAGTACGTCACGTCGTACGCCGCGAGGATCTCGCACAGCTCCTCGAAGTTCTCGTAGAGGAAGCTCTCCTTGTGGTGCGCGAGGCACCAGGCGGCCATGATCGAGCCGCCCCGCGAGACGATGCCGGTCTTGCGGTTGGCCGTGAGCGGCACATACGGCAGGCGCACGCCCGCGTGGACCGTCATGTAGTCCACGCCCTGCTCGGCCTGTTCGATGACCGTGTCCTTGTAGATCTCCCAGGTCAGTTCCTCCGCCTTGCCGTCGACCTTCTCGAGGGCCTGGTAGAGCGGCACGGTGCCGATCGGCACGGGGGAGTTGCGCAGCACCCACTCACGGGTGGTGTGGATGTTCCGCCCGGTCGAGAGGTCCATGACCGTGTCGGCGCCCCACCGGGTCGCCCAGGTCATCTTCTCGACCTCCTCCTCGATGGAGGAGGTCACCGCCGAGTTGCCGATGTTGGCGTTGACCTTCACCAGGAACCGCTTGCCGATGATCATCGGCTCGATCTCCGGGTGGTTGATGTTGGCGGGGAGCACGGCCCGGCCCGCGGCGATCTCCTCGCGGACGACCTCGGGGTCGAGGTTCTCGCGGATCGCCACGAACTCCATCTCGGGCGTGATCTCGCCCCGCCGCGCGTACGCGAGCTGGGTCACGGCCTGTCCGGGACGGCCCCGCCGGGGCTGGCGCGGCCGTCCGGGGAACACCGCGTCGAGGTTGCGCAGCCCGCCGCGCGGCGAGGTGTGCTTGATGCCGTCGTCCTCCGGGCGGACGGGACGGCCCGCGTACTCCTCGGTGTCGCCGCGCGCGATGATCCAGTTCTCCCGGAGCGGCGTCAGGCCACGGCGGACGTCGGTGTCGGCGGCCGGATCGGTGTACGGGCCCGACGTGTCGTACAGCGTCACGGACTGCCCGTTGGTGAGGTGCACCTGACGGACCGGCACGTGCAGGTCGGGGCGTGAGCCCTCGACGTACGCCTTGTGCCAGCCGATGGACTTCCCGGCCTCGGACCCGTTCCGGTCCTGGTTCGAGGCAGGCGTGCGTGCGTCCTGAACGGTCATGAGACCTACTCCCTACGCCGGCATTACCCGGTAACAGGTTCAGCGGTCGGCGCAGCTCCCAGCTCTTCGCTGTTCAGCGCCCTCTCAGCCCGGTGCTCCGAGCTCCCGCGTGTGCAAAGGTGCCCCCACGCTAGCGTCATATCGGGCGTGCTGAACAGTGGGCCCTCGCCGTTCTTGCGATGATCGGGCCGTGACCTCGACATCGCCGCCCCCCGCCCCGCCGCCCGAGCCGCCGTACGGGCAAGGACCGCCGCCCGCCCGCCGGCCCGGGCCGGACGGCCCCCGGCGCGCCCCGCAGGGCCCCGGCCCGGGCGGCCCCGGGCCGGGGCGGGAGCGCGGGCCCGGCGGCCCGGAGAACCCGCAGGAGCACGGGCCGCGCGGTCACGGCACGTCCCGCGGCCACAGCCACGGCCATGCCCACGGCCACTCCCATGCGCACGGCCCCGCCGCGCCCGTGTCCCGCCATCTGCGCAGGGTCATCGCGGCGATCCTCATCCCGTTCACGGCCGCCGTCGTCGTCGGTCTGGTGGTGCTGTGGCCCGGCGGCGCGCCCCCGCACCAGCGGACCGGGGTCGGGTTCGACCGCCAGACCCAGCAGGCGAAGGTGGTCGAGCTCGCCAAGGTGGACTGCAAGTCCGTGAACGCGTCGGGGGACACCCCGACCGGCGACACGTCCACCGCCGAGGGCAACTCGGCCCAAAGGCAACAGAAAGGTCTGTGCGGCAAGGCCACGGTCGAGGTCACGACCGGCAAGGACAAGGGCCGCACCTTCACGGAAATCGTCCAGCCGGACGCCCCGCGGCAGTTGCACACGGGGCAGCAGGTCGTCGTCGCCTATGCACCCGACGCGCCCAGGGAACTCCAGTACTCGGTCACCGACGTGAGCCGCAAGGTGCCCATGACGGTGCTCGCCGCGGTCTTCGCCATCGCGGTCGTCGTCGTGGGCCGGATGCGGGGCGTCATGGCGCTGGTCGCGCTGGCCATCAGCTTCCTGGTGCTGACCCTGTTCATCCTGCCCGCGATTCTCCAGGGCTCGAATCCGCTGCTCGTGGCGGTGGTCGGCGCGAGCGCGATCATGCTGATCGCGTTGTACATGTGCCATGGCCTGACCGCTCGCACATCCGTCGCGGTGCTGGGCACCCTGGCGTCGCTGATGCTGATCGGCGTGCTGGGTTCGGAGTTCATCGACTGGGCCGCGCTGACCGGCAACACCGACGACAACACCGGCCTGATCCACGGCCTCTACCCGTCGATCGACATGAGCGGTCTGCTGCTCGCCGGCGTGATCATCGGTTCGCTCGGGGTGCTCGACGATGTGACGGTCACCCAGACCTCGGCGGTGTGGGAGCTGCACCAGGCCGACCCGACGATGGGCTGGCGGGGCCTCTACCGCGCGGGCATCCGGATCGGCCGCGACCACATCGCCTCGGTCGTCAACACGCTGGTCCTGGCGTACGCGGGCGCCGCGCTGCCGCTGTTGCTGCTCTTCTCGATCGCGCAGAGCAGCGTCGGCACGGTGGCCAACAGCGAACTCGTCGCAGAGGAGATCGTCCGGACGCTGGTCGGTTCGATCGGTCTGGTCGCGTCGGTGCCCGTGACGACCGCGCTCGCCGCGCTGGTCGTCTCGGCGGACCGCACGTCACCGACGGACCGGACCGTGGCCGCGGGGCCCGCGGTACGCAACGGAAGGGGCCGTCGCCGCAAGCACTGACGCGTCACGGCGTCGTAGGCGCACGACGGCGCACCGGGCCGTGCGTGCGGGCCCGCACGCGGACGCGCCGAGGAGGCCTGCGAAGAGGGGGCCTGCCGAGCGTTCCGGCGGCGCCGTGGGGCGTGCACCACCGCCCGCGCGTGGGGCGGTGCACCATGCGGACCAGGCGGCCGTGCGCACCAGGCGGCTGTGGTCGCCGGCACCTCTTGGCGGGGAAGCCCTGCTGAAGCGTTACGGCACCGTGAGGCGCTCCGACGTGCGCACCAGGCCGCGCCCCCGTCGGGGGCCTGTGTGGGAAGGCCTTGGCGAAGCGTTACGGCAGGGTTGGCACACCGCGTCGTCCGCGGAGCCGTCAGCCCGCGCTCTGTTCCTCGGCGAGGATGCGGTCCAGTGTCTCGTCGATGAGCGAGTCGAAGTCCGCGAGTGCACGCTCCTGGCCCAGCGGGACGAGCCGGTCGGTGCGGTCCAGGAACGCCACCAGCGGCGCGGCCCCGACCCGGAACAGCGCCTGGTCCGGACCGACCTGAAGGCGGATGTGTACGTCCTCGGGTGCGCCGGGCGCGACGGGCGACACATGCACATCGCCGTCACCGCACGGCCCGCTCACTCCGTCGACCAGGAGTTCCCGCCCGAACGCCCAGGTCACGGGGGCATCCCCGGGCAAATGGAAGGTCAGGCGCACGGCATAGGGATCACTGGTCTCGTACCGCAGTTCCACCGGGATGCGGAAAGCGAGCTCCTCCGAGACGAGGAAGCTCATCATGACCTCTGCCTGTACCGACTCTCGCATCGCCTACCCCGTCGTTCGCCGTCGACTGGCCGGGAACCGTCTCATCCTGACACCGGCATCTTGCTGAACGTACACACCAGATCACAAGGAGTGAGTTTTCAGATGCTGATAGAGAACGTGAGCCCCGCGGGCAGCTCGCCGATCTTCGCCTCCAGCATCCGCGCCGTCGGCAGCAGTCGGTCCGCCTGGTGTGCGGGCAGCGAGATGGCCATGGCGGCCGCGGCGTGCCCGACGGAGACCGGAAGGGCGGCACAGACGGTTCCCAGTGCGTACTCCTGACGTTCCACGAACGTCCGACTGCACCTCTGCCCCTCGAGCCGCCGCAGAAACGTGTGACCGTCACGGACGGAGTAGGGGGTGATCGACTGCACGGGATACCGGTCGAGATGGTCCCGGCGCGCATCCTCGTCGAGCTGGGACAGCAGGCACTGCCCGATGGCGTGGGCGTGCCCCGTCTCGCGGAAATCCGCCCACTCCTGGACGGCCGGGTTGCCGGGGGTGTCCGCGACCGCCAGCACCTCGATGTCGCCGTCCCGGTAGACCGCGAAGTACACGGGGACACCGAGCGCGTCGCGCCAGCGCTCGACCTCGTCGTTGATCATGCTGCGACGACTCTGCCGTGCGACACTGCCGCCGAGCCGCTCGGCCGCCTCGCCGAGGACGAACAGCCCTTTCTCCCTGCGCAGATAGCCCTCGTACGTCAGGGTGCGCAGGAGGTGGTACGCAGTGGGGAGCGCGAGCCCCGCTTCGCGGGCCAATTGCTTTGCCGGGGCCCCGTCCAGGTGCGAGGCGACAGCCTCGAGCAGGCGCAGTGCCCGCTGTACGGAGCCGATGAGGGTCGGGGCAGGTGTGCGGTCAACCATGGCCAAGGGTCACTTCCGAAGGCGTGGAGATCCGCCCGTGCCGGGGGGAAGCACGGGAAAGGGCTTACGCCCGAACGCGGGGGTGGACCCTGCGTGGAATTCCGGACCCTAACGGTGAGCCGCAGGTTCTTCGGCCGCCCGGCGGGAAACTTCCCTCTGCCGAGGGAACGTCTGCTTCTCCTCGGCGACCGCACTCGTTATGCCCGACCGCCCGTGCCGCGCCGCCCCGCCTCGCCCGGCTGCCGGGCCCTCGCCGTCCTGGCCCTGCGCTTACGCAGCTCCGTCCGGCGATCACTTCCCCAGCCCCTTGATCACCAGCCTGCGCCGGCATCGCGGGTCGTCGTGGACCTCCCGTCGGCCCTCACCAATCGCCGCGCGACGTCGAGTTCGACATGAACTTCCGTACGACGTAGATGAGTCCCCCGACGAGCGCGACGAAGATCAGCGCCTTGAACACCAGGTTGACCAGGACCGAGAGCACGGCCACTATCAGCCCGCCGAAGACGAACAGGGCGATGAGCGGCACCGCGACCCACTTCACCCACCAGGGCAGCCCCGCGAAGATCTCCCGCATTGCCATGTCCATCCCTTTCCTCGAGCACCGGACGATGTCCGCCGGCCTCATGACGTCCGCACTGCCGATGTGTCTTCGATGCTATGGCGGCCGAGGTGTCCATGGCGGCCCGGAATCCCTTGTCGTTCCCTGACCCGTCCCCTAGGGAACCCGGAGGCCGGACCCCGACCCAGGGGACCCTCCGGACCGGAGACTCGGGGGCCTCCCGACCGGAGAACGGGCTCGGGCCTCCCGACACGGAGAACCGTCTCACCCCCGGAGCACGGGAGAACGGCGCCGGTCCGCCGGAGACCGGGAGAACGGCGCCCGACCTGGAGCGCGGGAAGAGCGGCGCCCGGCCTCAGGAGAACGAGGCGAACGGTGTCAGCCCTCCGGAGGGGAGAAGACGACCAGGACCCGCAGGTCCTCGGTGATGTGGTGGAACTTGTGCGCGGCGCCGGCCGGGACGTAGACCACGCTGCCGCGTGCCACCTGTGTCGTCTCGGCGCCGACCGTGATCGACGCCCGTCCGCTGACCACGAAGTACACCTCGTCCTGCTGGTGCGGCTGCTGTGGATCGTGCTCGCCGGCGTTCAGTGCGTAGAGACCGACCGACATGTTCCGCTCGCGCAGAAACTGCAGATACGCACCGTCGTTGGCGACACGCTCCGCCTCCAGTTCGTCCAGCCGGAATGCCCTCATCACGCTCTGCCCGCCTTGCCTTCACCGCAGCCCCGGTTCCTGTTCCGGACGCGTCTGCCACGATCAGACACATGAAGAATTTCGTAGTCAAGACGATCGCCAACGCAGGCGCCCTGGCCATCGCCGTATTGCTCCTCGACAAGATCACCCTGACTGGCGACAACACCGCCAAGAAGGTGCTCACGCTGATCATCGTGGCCCTGATCTTCGGCCTGGTGAACTTCCTGGTGAAGCCCGTGGTGAAGGTGCTCACCTTCCCGCTGTTCATTCTGACGCTCGGCCTGATCACCCTGGTGGTCAACGCCCTGATGCTGATGCTCACCTCGTGGCTCGCGGGGAAGCTCGATCTGAGCTTCCATGTCGAGGGCTTCTGGACCGCCGTACTCGGCGGCCTGATCATTTCGATCGTTTCCTGGGCCCTGCACATCGTTCTGCCCGACGAGGACTGAGTGCGCACCATGCCCTACCGCGTGTGCTTCGTCTGCACCGGCAACATCTGCCGTTCGCCGATGGCCGAGTCCGTCTTCCAGGCCCGTGTCGAGGAGGCGGGGCTTGGCCACGCGGTGGAGGTCGACAGCGCCGGCACGGGCGGCTGGCACGAGGGGGACGGCGCCGACCCCCGCACGGTCGCCGTCCTGGAGGCGAACGGCTACACCTCCGATCACCTGGCACGACAGTTCGACGAGTCATGGTTCGCCCGGCTCGATCTGGTGATCGCGCTGGACTCCGGCCATCTGCGGTTCCTCCGCCGCATCGCCCCCACCCCCGCGGACGCGCAGAAAGTACGTCTGCTGCGTTCGTACGACCCCGCGGTGGACTCCGACCTCGATGTGCCCGACCCGTACTACGGCGGCCCGGACGGATTCGAGGAGTGCCTGGAGATGGTGGAGGCGGCGAGCGAGGGCCTGCTCGCAGCCGTACATGAGGCAGTGGAAGGACGTGCGGCATGACGCAGAGTCCCGAAGGCGCAGGGGACGGCACGCGGGCGGTCCGCGCCGGGCTCCCCGAGGCCGGAAAGAACGAACCGACCCTTCCGGGGCCCGTGTTCGCGGCCCACTTCCATCTGCCCGGCGACCCGACGGGGCCGTACACCTACGGACGCGACGAGAACCCGACCTGGACGCACCTGGAGCGCGCCATCGGGGAGCTCGAGGCACCCGGCCGGAGCGATGTGGAGACACTGGTCTTCGCGTCCGGCATGGCGGCGATCTCGGCGGTGCTCTTCTCCCAGCTGCGGGCCGGCGACACGGTGGTCCTGCCGGACGACGGCTACCAGGTGCTGCCGCTGGTGCGCGAGCAGCTGACCACCTACGGAATCGAGGTGCGCACCGCTCCGACCGGCGGCGACGCCCAGCTCGACGTGCTGGACGGCGCCCGCCTGCTGTGGATCGAGACGCCGTCCAATCCGGGGCTCGACGTGTGCGACGTCCGACGGCTCGCCGAGGCGGCCCGCGCGCAGGGCACCCTCGTCGCCGTCGACAACACCCTGGCGACCCCGCTCGGCCAGCGCCCACTGGAGCTGGGCGCCGACTTCTCCGTCGCCAGCGGCACCAAGCAGCTCACCGGGCACGGGGACGTCCTGCTCGGCTATGTCGCCTGCCGCGACGCCGAACTGGCTGCCTCCGTACGCCGCTGGCGCAAGATCGTCGGTGCCATCCAGGGGCCCATGGAGGCCTGGCTGGCGCACCGCTCGCTCGCCACGCTCCAGCTGCGCGCCGACCGCCAGAACGCCAATGCGCTGGCCGTCGCGCAGGCGCTGCGCGACCGGGGCGAGGTGACCGGGCTGCGCTATCCCGGCCTGCCCGACGACCCGTCGCACAAGATCGCCGCGCAGCAGATGCGCCGCTTCGGATGCGTGGTGTCGTTCACGCTGCCCACCCGCGCACGCGCGGAGCGGTTTCTGCAGGCGCTGCGGCTGGTGGACGACGCCACGAGCTTCGGCGGCGTGCGGTCCACGGCCGAGCGGCGCGGCCGATGGGGCGGGGACAAGGTCCCGGAGGGCTTCATCCGCTTCTCCGCCGGGGCCGAGGATCCCCAGGATCTGGTGGCGGATGTGCTGGCGGCACTGGACGCGTCTGCGGACTGATCCCGTCATGGGCGCCCCACACGGAGGACGGCCCGAGCCTCCCCCCTCGTGGCTCGGGCCGTCCCGGTTCCGCGCGCGAAGAACCGCGCGAACAAGGCTAGTTGACCCTGTGTCAGTGTCCAATCACTGTAGCGACAGAGACCTATCGACTTATTTATAGTTGTGCGCGGTCGACGGGCCTTGAGGGGAGGAGAACATATGGATCTCGCCCTGCTGCGCACCTTTGTGACGGTGCATCGGGCCGGGTCCTTTACGCGTGCCGCGGCACTGCTCGGACTGTCCCAGCCGGCCGTGACCTCGCAGATCCGCGCCTTGGAGCGGCAGGTCGGCCGCCCGCTCTTCCTGCGCCAGGCGCGCGGCGTCACCCCCACGACGATCGGCGACGAACTCGCCCACAAAGCGGCCCCGCATCTCGACGCGCTGGTGGAAATCGCCGAGACAGGACTCGACGAGGACTCGTCGTTACGCACGCTTCATCTGGCGGGCCCGCCGGAATTCACCGCAGAGCGCGCCCTGCCCGCCCTGACCGCGCTGACCCGGCAGGACGGCCACAGCCTCGCCCTGCGCGCCTCGTTCGGCAACGCCGAGGAGACCCTGGAGGGGCTCGGCGCCGGACACCATGATCTGGCCATCACCACGGCACGCCCACGCGGGGCCCTGCTCACCGCGACCCCGCTCTGCGACGAGGAGCACGTCCTCGTCGCCGCCCCGCGCTGGGCTGCCCGTATCGGGCCGGGCAAGTTGCGGCGCAAGGGTGCACCGACCCTGGAGAAGCTGCCCGTGGTGGAGGTGCATGAGTCGCTGCCACTGGTGGCCCGCTACTGGGCCTCGGTCTTCGACACCCTGCCTGCGGCCTCCGGCGCCGTGATAGTTCCCGATCTGCGGGCGGTGCTGGCCTGCGCCGCAGCGGGCGCAGGTCTGGCCGTGCTGCCCCGCTATCTGTGCACAGCGGCGCTGAACAGCGGGGAGCTCGTGGCGCTGCTCGATCCCGCGGTTCCTCCGCTGCGCACCTATTTCCTGGTGGTCCGTACGGGCACGCTCGCCATGCCGCACATCGCACGGGCCCATGAGTGGCTGCTGCGCGCCGCCGTGGAGTGGAGCTGACCGGGCCGGGATGCGACGGGGCGGAGTCCCCCGAATGCTCTCCGAGGCGTCCGGGTCCGGGATGTTTCACGTGGAACCAGCGGGGCCACATTTCTCCCATGACCGTTCGCCCCGTGGTCAAGCGCACCGCCCGCGCCATCCTGCTCGATGGCGACGACCTGATTCTGATCAAGCGGACCAAGCCTGGCGTCGATCCCTACTGGCTGACCCCCGGCGGCGGCGTCGAACCGGAGGACATGACCGTCGTCGACGCCCTCCACCGTGAGGTTCATGAAGAGCTCGGCGCCAAGGTCACCGATGTGGTGCCCTGCTTCGTCGACACCGTCGAGCACATCGGCGAGGGCGGCGCGACGGGCGTGAAGGTCCAGCACTTCTTCGTCTGCCGGCTGGAGTCCATGGACACCGGCGAGCGACACGGCCCGGAGGTCGACGAGCCGTGCGGTGAGTACGAAATCGTGCGTGTGCCGTTCACGCGCGTCGGCATCGCCTCGGTTCACCTCGTGCCGCTGTCGCTGCGGCACTATCTCGACGGAAACATCGAAGGCGTGCGCGCGATGCACGCGCCCGACCTGGGCTGACCGGGTGCGGACTCAGTCGCCCGCCCCGACCAGTTCCTCCACCGAGTCGTGCCGGATCCGCTCCAGCGGAATGCCGACGTTCTTCAGCGCGTCCACGCCGCTGCGGATCATCCCGGGCGGCCCGGAGAGGTATGCGTCGTACTCGTTCCAGGGCCCGTACTCGCGAATCGCGTCCGGCAGCTGTACATGCGCGAGCTGGTCGATGATCGGGCGGACGGACAGCCACGGGTGGCTCTGCTGGAGTCGCAGCATCGTGTCGATGTCGTACAGATCGTGATCGGTGCGGGCGCCGTAGAACACCTCGACCGAGCGCCGGTCACCGTGCTCGGCGACGTCCTCGACGAGCGCCTTGATGGGCGCGATGCCGGTACCGCCGCCCAGGCACAGCAGCCCGCTGTCGGTGGTGTGGTCGACGGTCATGGAGCCGGCGGGCGGACCCAGCCTGATCACATCACCGGGCCGGGCACGGTGGACCAGCGCATTGGACACCCAGCCGGCCGGGACCGCCTTCACATGGAACGACAGGAGCCCGTCCGAACGGGGTGCCGCAGCGAACGAATAGTGCCGCCAGATCCGCGGCCACCAGGGGGTCTCCAGGCTGGTGTACTGCCCGGCCAGAAAGGGGTACGGCTGGTCGGGACGCACCGTCACGACTGCGATGTCGGGTGTTCTGAGGTCGTGCGAGACGACCTCGGCGTACCACCAGGCCGGCGCGCGCAGCTGATCCTCGGCAGCGGCGTCGATCATCACCTGGGAGATCGTGGTGTAGGTGCGGATCCAGGCCGCCTCGGTCTCCGCATCCCAGGTCGTCGTGGCGTACCGGGTCAGCGCGCCGATGAGGCACTCACCGACGGCGGGATAGTGCTCCGGCTGGGTGCCGTACTTCCGGTGACCGCGGCCGAGGTTCTTCAGGTACGCGACGAGGACGTCGGTGTTGTCGATGTGTTCCGCGGCCGTGAGCAGCGCCTTGAGGAGCCGGTCGCGCTGGGTGTCCATGGCTGCCGGGAACAGAACCCGCAGCTCCGGGTGGCGCACGAAGAGCAGGGCGTAGAAGTAAGAGGTCACCTTGTCGGCGACGGGACCCACCTCGGCCATGGTCCGGCGGATCAGCACGGCGTCGGGAGACGCCTGTGGAGTTCCGGCGGGCGGGAGCGGCGCGGAGAGGAGGGATTCAGGGTTCGGACCCCGGCTCTGGTCCCTGGCAGCGGCCCGGGGCTGTTCCTGCGCATAGGTGTGCGGCTGCGTAAGCGTCTCGCTGCGGGGCTCGGCTCGATTGGCGGCCTCCGCGTGCCCGTGCGGCTGCGGCTGCGGCTGCGGCTGCGGCTGCGGCTGCGGCTGCGGCTGCGGCTGCGGCTGCGGCTGCGGCTGCGGCTGCGGCTGCGGCTGCGGCTGGGAGGGTATTCGTTCCTGCGGTGTCACGAAGGGCCGCGCCACGTCCTGCGCATCTCCGTCAGCCGCGGACCCCGGCCTGCCGACGGGACGTATCGAGGACACCCGGCGGCCCTCACCCCGGCTCGTGGCCGACTGCGGCTCATCCGCTTCCGGGCGGGTGGCCTGCGCCGGCGTCGGCCGCTTGCGTGGCGTGAACCATCCGTCTCCGCTCCCGCCGTTCTGGCCGGGCGTGCCGTTGTCGGCCGACGTGGTGGTCGGAGCGTCCATTCTGTGCCTCGCCTCGAACATCTCTCGGTCGGTGTGCACACTTCCCCGCTCGGAAGCTGCCTGCTTTCCCCGTCCTGCGTCCCCGCTCTACCCCCGTATCGAATGCGGCCCACATTCAACCTTGGAATCACACCACCTACGGACAAGTAACCTGAGGATGTGACATTGGCCGCAGTCAACTCACAGCAGGCTCTCACCCCATGTCACCGCTCCGGCCGCAAAACGGGAAATAGGGCTCTTCGATCTCTCCGTCCGGTTAGGCTGCATTGACCTGCGCTCGTGGATCGAAGGTCGCGCTCAGGTCCATGCGGCACGGACCGGAGTCGACCCTACCGGCAGCCGTCGAGCGCACAAGTGCCCGTCCTTCATCCGAAATTCAACAGGGACGGCGCATACCATTCCCGCGATTAGCAGGCGCTCCGGACCAATTCATAGGCCTCCCAGAGATCTTCTTCCTCATAGGAGTAGGTGGCGAGCCCCGCGAGGTGCCGATCGGCATTGACCGCCACCGAGACGGGCACCGCACGGAACAGCTCGGCGTCCGAGAGCGAGTCGCCGTACGCGACACAGTCGGCACGCGTAACCCCGAATTCTTCACACATCAGATCCATGATCTTCACTTTGGCGGCGGGGTTCAGGACGCCTGCCGGATCGACCGGCTCGGTGAAGGGCACCGTGGGAAAGCGTGAGCCGTGGGCCGCATGAACGCCCCAGGTCGTCAGCCGTTCCACGAAGAAGGAGGGCGAGAGCGAGACGACCGCGCAGTACTCGCCGCGCTCACGGATCTCGGCCCAGGTGTCCGGTATCCGCAGCAGCCAGGGCGCCGAGGCGAAGGCGGCGGTCACATGCGCCTCCGTGAGGTCCGCCCAGAGTGCATGGACGCGCCGGGCGTACTCCGGTGAGTCGACTCGCCGCGCCGCGAAGTCCCGCTCGAGCTGCGCGATCTCGGCATCCAGTCCGAGCTGCCGCGAGATCTCCACGGGCGCCGCCGAACCGCGCAGCAGTGTTCCGTCCAGGTCGAAGAGATGCAGTCTGGCCATGGCCGCCGAGGCTAGTAGGCGTACTCGCGCGACCGGCCGGTGGCCTCGGCGGGGCCCTCGGCTGCGGCGGGAGTGGCTGGACGTCCTGTTTCCACCCGGCGTTTCACGTGAAACCGTGGTCCACCGGCGCTTCACCTTCTGTCAGCCCCAACCCAACACCGCACGAGTGAAAGCCGGGGCTTCTCGCAATCCGGTGGACGGCACGACGGTCCGTCCGACAGCCTGACCAGCGTGTCGACACCTTCTCTCAGCGCTCTCCCCATCCGCCCGCTGACCCCTCGCGATCTCACCGCGTGCGCGGATCTGTCCGAGAACCGTGGCTGGCCCCGTGAGGAACACAAATGGGGCCTCCTACTCACCGCCGGACGCGGCTACGGCATCGATGCCCCTGACGGGAGCCTCCTCGCCGCCTGCACCGTGACCTCCTACGGCGCCCAGGAGCGACCCGAGTTGCAGGCCATCGGGATGGTGCTCGTCGCCGAGCAGTACTCCCGTCGGGGAGTCGGCCGTCGACTGATGCGGCACGTCATCGCGGAGGCGGGCCCGACACCGCTGACCCTGCACGCGACACCGAACGGGCAACCTCTGTATGAGGAGTTGGGCTTCAAGGTCACCGGTCGGGCCGAGATGATCCGGGGACACTTCGGACCTGGCGGGCAGGTACCGTCCGTCGCGACCCGGCCCGCCACCGCCGAGGACCTGCCTGTGCTTCTCCGACTGGACCAGGAGGTCTTCGGTGCCGACCGCACCCCTATGGTCACGCGGCTGCCGGCCTTCGCCGACCTGTTCCGCGTCGCCGTGGCCGACGGGGAGATCGTGGGCTACGTGGCCGCATGGCCCAATGGCCCCTCGTATGTCCTCGGCCCGCTGATCGCCCCTGACACGGACACGGCCGAGGCGCTCGTCGCCTCCATCGCCGCGGAGACCGACCGTCCCCTCCGGACCGATATCGACGTACGCCATGAGGCGCTGCTTGCCCGGCTGAAGGAACGCGGGCTGGAGTCGATCGCCTTCAACGCGGTGATGACGTACGGCATCCCCGAGCTGCCGGGCGACTGGACCCGCCGCTTCGCGCCGCTGACGCTGGCGACGGGCTGAGTGGACCCCTGACGGGCCCGGTTGCCGGCGGCGGCCGCAACGCGCGCCCCGCACCCGCACCCGCATCACGAGAGGGACGCATGACGGGGCCCGTCCCAGGCACTCCGGGGATCTGCATCGGTACCCCGGGCGCTTCGGGACGGACCCCCCGCCGTCCGTGGTTCTGTGTCTGCGCCGTTCCGCTGACTTCTCGCGCTACACCAGCGCCGCGACGGCCGCCTCCGCGAAGCCGTGGTCCTGCTCGGGTGCGCCGCCTCCGACGCCGATCGCGCCGATGAGCCGGCCGTCGCGGTGCACCGGGATGCCTCCCGCGATGAAGAGCAAGGGGCGGTCGAGCGCGGTGGGAAGCGTGTGGAAGAGCCCGTCGGGCCGTACCGCCTCGACGAGGTCAGCTGTCGGGGTGTCGAGCTGAAGGGCCGTGTAGGCCTTGCGCGTGCTGGTCTCGCCGGAGATCAGCACGGCCCGGTCGTCGCGCCGGAAGGCGAGCGGGTGACCGCCTGCGTCGAGGACGGTGACGCTGACCGAGACGCCCGCGGCCTCCGCGGCGCCGCGGGCCGCAGCGACGAGGGTCTCGGCGTCCCGGGTGGTCAGCGGAGTGATGGCGGTGGTCGTAGGAGTGCTCACGGGTTGTTCTCCTCGTAGTTCTTGCAGGGTCCCTGCAGGAGCCCTGCTCCTGGTCCTGCGGCGGCCCGCTCTCGGGTCTTGCGTGGGGCTGGCTTCGGGTCGTGCGTGGGGCGCTTGGTTCGGCTCTGCAACGGGGTCCCGGGCGGACGGTCAGCGGTGGGCGGCCGGAGCACGTTCGCCGACGGCTGCCGCCCGGGCGACGGCCGGGCCGGAGGCGCCGGTACGGCGTTCGAGCGTGGCCGAGACGAGTGCGAGCCCGAGTGCGGAGGCGGCGAGGGCGGCACCCACCCAGTTGGGGGCGGTGTAGCCCAGGCCCGCCGAGATCACCAGGCCGCCGAGCCAGGCGGACAGGGCGTTGCCGAGATTGAAGGCGCCGATGTTGACCGCGGAGGCAAGGGTGGGCGCGCCATGCGCCTGGTCGAGCACGCGCTTCTGCAGCGGGGGGACCGTGGCGAAGCCCAGCGCCCCGATCAGGGCGATGGTGACTGCGGCAGCGATCTTGTTGTGCGCGGTGACGGTGAACAGGCCCAGCACGACGGCCAGCGCACCGAGCGACACGTAGAGCATGGGCATCAGGGCACGGTCGGCGTACTTGCCGCCGATCAGGTTGCCGCCGACCATGCCGAGGCCGAACAGCACCAGCAGCCAGGTCACCGAACCGTCCGCGTAACCGGCGATGTGGGTCATCATCGGGGCGATGTAGGTGATCGCGGCGAAGACGCCGCCGAAACCGAGCACGGTCATCGCCATGGCGAGAAGGACCTGCGCGTTCCTGAACGCGGCCAGCTCATGGCGGATGTGGGTGCCGGTGGGCCGGGGCATCTCGGGAACGAGCTTGGCGATGCCGGCCAGGCCGAGGACGCCCAGGGCCGCGACGACCGCGAAGGTCAGGCGCCAGCCCGCGCTCTGGCCGATGAAGGTGCCCAGCGGGACACCGACGACATTGGCGATGGTCAGGCCGGTGAACATCATGGCGATGGCGCCGGCCTTCTTCTCCGGCGCGACGAGGTCCGCTGCCACCACCGAACCGATGCCGAAGAACGCACCGTGGGCCAGGGAGGCGATCACGCGGCCGATGAGCATCACCGAGAAGGCGGGGGCCAGGGCGGAGATGAGGTTGCCGACGATGAACAGGCCCATCAGCAGCATCAGCATCCGCTTGCGGGAGACCTTGGTGCCCAGCACGGTCATCAGCGGGGCGCCGATGACGACTCCGAGGGCGTAGCCGGTGACCAGAAGGCCGGCCGTGGGGATGGAGACGCCGAAGTCTCCGGCGACCTCGGGAAGCAGACCCATGATCACGAATTCCGTGGTGCCGATTCCGAAGGCCCCGATCGCGAGGGCCACGAGCGCGAGAGGCATGGAGGTGAACCTTCCCTGATAGATGCAGGAGCGCTTAGTACGCATCCACATTAATTGCAGACGCGGATTATGTGCAAGCAGGGGCTATTGCGCCTCTGCCCTATCCTGGAAGAACAGCCGCCCGGAGGCCTCGACGCCCAGGCACCTGGACGGCCACCTCGACGGGACGGAGGAAAGACCAGCCATGACCGCCACAGACCCGGCACTGACCGCGCTCTCCCAGGGCTGGTGCGCGCTCTCGCTGCTCCACGGCAAGATCGAGTCCCATATCGAGCGCGCCCTGCAGGCCGGGCACGACCTGAGCGTGCGGGAGTACTCCCTGCTCAGCACCCTCAGTCGGCAGCACGACGGCCCTGGCGGACATCTGCAGATGAAGCAGGTCGCCGACGCGGTGGTGCTCTCCCAGAGCGCCACCACACGCCTGGTCACCCGCCTCGAGGACCGGGGCCTGCTTGCCCGCTACCTCTGTCCCACGGACCGGCGGGGCATCTACACCAATGTCACCGAAGCCGGCCTCACGCTCCTCGACGAGGCGCGCCCCACGAATGACACCGCCTTGCGCGAAGCGCTCGACGAGGCCGCGCTCAACCCCGAGCTCGCCCCCTTCGTCAAGGCCGTCGAGTCCGCGGGCCTGACCCCGGACGCCCCCGCCTCCGTCCCCGCCTGATCTTGAGCCATAGGCTTCACCGCATGGCAGAGTTCGAGATCAGGCCGGCCACCGCCGAGGATGTGCGGGCCATCGTGGCCATGCTGGCCGACGACCCGCTGGGCGCCCAGCGCGAGACCCCGGACGACATGACGCCGTATCTGGCGGCATACGACGACGTGGCCGCTGATCCGCGACAGCATCTGCTGGTGGCCTTGCGCGGCGAGCACGCCGTGGGAACCATGCAGCTCACGATCATCCCCGGGCTGTCCCGGCGCGGCGCCAGCCGTATGGTCATCGAGGCGGTACGCGTCCACGCCGACGAGCGCGGCAACGGGCTCGGCACCGTACTGATCGAATACGCCGTCGAGGAAGCCCGTCGTCTGAACTGCTCGCTGGTGCAGCTGACATCGGACGCATCACGCACCGACGCCCACCGCTTCTATGAGCGCCTGGGATTCACCGGCTCCCATGTGGGCTTCAAGCTCGTGCTCTGAAGCACCGCCGAGCAGGCAAAGGCGTCCTGTTTCACGTGAAACAGGACGCCTTCTGTTGTGCCGTCCGGTGGCTTCTACTGCGGCAGGCCGCGCCACCCATCGGGGTCCACCCCGCCCGGCACCGGCGCCTTCGTGTCGTACGGCTCCCGCGTGAAGACGAACGACCCCAGATCGAGATGACTCACCGAGCCGTCAGGGCGGCGTACCGCACGCAGCGTCTCCCCGGCGTAGTAGCCGTCGAGCCCTGTCCATGTGCCGTCGCCCTGGGACCGGAAGCGGGACTGCCGGCCTGTGCCGGACAGGGGTCCCAGCGTCACACCGCCGTCCGCGGTGAGCCTCAGCGCGCACGCCTGCGTTCCCCAGTACCAGGGACCGGCCAGTTCCAGGACGGATCGGTCCACCTCGGGCAGGGGCCGCCAGGGCTCGGGCAGCCGGGGCTCCGCCTCGGTGACGATCCGTACGAGGTCGGCGGCGACCGACAGCACCAGGGGGCCTGACGTGCAATTGGCGAGGACGACCGCCGCGAGATCGTCCTCCACACTGAGCACGAGTCCCGCGACGAACCCGGGCAGGGAGCCCGAATGCCCCACCAGGGTCCGCCCGTGCTGGTGCAGGATCTGCAGGCCCAGTCCATAGGTGTTTCCCGTGCCCACGTCGGCGGGCTCCGACGGTGCGGCAGGAGTCCGCATCTCGCGGACCGACTCGGCGCTGAGCACCCGGTCGTCACCGGTGGACAGGAAGACCGCAAAGCGGGCCAAATCTCCCGTCGTGGACCACAGTTGTCCCGCAGGTGCCATCAGGCCCAGATCCTCGACGGGCTCCGGCATCATCACATCCGCCCATGGGTGGACCGCCCACCCGCCCGCGTGGGGGGCCTGGGGCTGCCCTGACGTCCTGTGCAGACCGAGCGGCTCCAGCACCTCACGGCGCAGGACCTCCTCCCAGGGCGCACCACGCAGTGTCTCCACCAGCGAACCGAGAAGCGTGTAGCCAGGGTTGGAGTAGTGATGCCGCCGCCCGGCGGGATGCTTGAACGGCTGCTCGCCGAGGACGTCGCTCAGCTCCGGTCGCGACGAGCCCGGAGTCCGTTCCCACCAGGGCCCCGGGGTCTCGGCCGCCAGGCCGCTCGTATGCGCGAGCAGTTCGGCGATGGTGACCTCCCCGACGCCGGTGCCCGGAAGGTGCTTCTCCAGCGGATCGCCCAGGTCCAGCACCCCCTCGTCCCGTAGCCGCAGCACGAGCACCGCGGTGAAGGTCTTGGTGATGGAGCCGATCCGGTACTGCACGTTCTCGTCGGGCGCATGGCCTTCCACGGACGACCGTGCGCCCGTCCACACGATCTCCCCGCCTCTGGCCACCGCGGCCACCAGCGACGGTGCCCGCCCCTCGGCCTGCGCCACGGCGATCCGGTGCTGCAACGCCCGCCGCGTGCCCGGCAACAGCTCTTCACTCGATGTCGTCATACCCCCAGTGCACCTGTCCCCGGCCTCGCCGTCGAGCCAATTCCGCCGCCACGCCGTCCGGCGGGTCGGCTCCGCCCTCACGAGGTGGGACGCCACCTGACGGCATACATCACCTGAGGCGCGTCCCATTCGACGAAGCTGTCGACGCGACACATCCCGATGGCTTCCAGCAGCCGTCGCGAACGCACGTTGGCCTCCTGGGTGACCGCGATGACCGAGGGATCGTCCGCTGGGACCCGCTCCAGGGCCCAGTCCACGGCGGCGGCCACGGCTTCGCGGGCGTATCCATGGCCCCAGTGCTCCGGCAGGAGGCAGTACGACACCTCCCGCCGTCCGTCGAACCGGGATCTCGGCTCGACGGACACCGAGCCGATCATGGTGGCGTCCTGCCGCCTGGCCACACTGAACAGGCCGGGCCGCCCGGCGAAGTGCTGTCGGTAGGCCACGAGGGCATCCTCCGCGACCGGACCACCCAGATGACGCCGCACGTCCGGGTCCGTCCACAGCCGCGTGAACACGGATGCATCGGCGGGCTCGGCAGGGCGCAGCACCAACCGCGCCGTCTCGACGGTGTCGGGCCAGGACTCCATGACGGTCGGTTCATCCATACGCCCGAGCATCACACGCGTCGCCTGGTGTCTCAGTTCCGTGGCACTTCTTCGGGATTCGGCTGGTCGGTCGCCGCGCCTGACGGAGCAGGGGACCACAGCCCGTCAGCGGTCCCGTCGCGGAGGTGCTGCTCGTAGGTGACGACCTTGCTGTGGATGACCTCGAGGCACGCCTCCAGCTCCGCGATTCTGGAGCGCACATCCCGCTCGTGCTCCCGCAGCAGTGCGAGGCGGTCGGACTCATTGCCCGGGCCGGAGCGGACGAGTTCGGCGAACTTCCCGATGGTCGCGATCGGCATGCCGGAGGCGCGGAACCGGTTGCACAGCACGAGCCAGTCCACATCCGTCTGCGCGTAGCTGCGCTGCCCGCCACCGGAGCGGGGAATGTCCCGCAGGAACAGACCTTCACGTTCGAAGAACCGCAGCGCATGGACGCTCATCCCGGTCGCCTCGGCGACCTTGCCGATCGACAGGCTGTCCGCATTCGCACCCACGAGCGAACCGTACCTTGACCTAGCCTGCACTCCAGCTTCTAGCGTCATCCGGCATGATCACAAAGCAACAGAAGATCGGCACCGGATTCGGCGCGCACAGCACCGCCGACGACGTCCTCACCGGAATCGACCTGACCGGCGCCACCGCCCTGGTCACCGGCGGGTATTCGGGCCTCGGCCTCGAAACGAGTCGCGCCTTGGCCCGAGCGGGAGCCCGCGTCATCATCCCGGCACGACGGAAGACCACCGCAGAGGAAGCCCTGCACGACGTGCCCGGGACCGAAGTACAGGCCCTCGACCTGGCCGACCTGGAGAGCGTCCGGAGCTTCGCCGGACGCTTCCTCGAGACCGGACGCGCCCTCGACATCGTCATCAACAACGCGGGGGTGATGGCCTGTCCGGAGACCCGCGTCGGTTCCGGCTGGGAAGCGCACTTCGCGATCAACCACCTCGGACACTTCGCCCTCGTCAACCACCTGCGCCCTTGCCTCGCCGCCGGTGCCCGGGTGATATCCGTGGCGTCGTCAGGACACTTCCTGTCCGACATCCGGTGGGATGACATCCACTTCCGTACCGGCTACGACCGCTGGCTCGCCTACGCCCAGTCCAAGACCGCCAATGCCCTCTTCGCCCTGCACCTCGACCGCGTCGGTGCCGCAAGCGGTCTGCACTCCTTCGCTGTGCACCCCGGCAGCATCCTCACTCCGCTACAGCGCCACGTTCCACGCGATGAGTGGCAGGCACACGGCTGGGTGACCCCCGACGGTCGGCCGGCCGACGGCTTCAAGTCGCCGCAACAGGGGGCGGCGACCGCCGTGTGGGCCGCCACCTCCCCTCTTCTCGGCGCCCACGGCGGTGCCTACTGCCAGGACTGCGACATCGCGGACCCCGCCGACGGCGACGACATGCTCGTCGGAGGGGTAAAGCCATGGGCCACCGACGCCCGAGCCGCTTCCCGCCTCTGGGAGCTCTCGGCCGAACTCACTGGGGTCGACGCGTTCTGAGACGGCCTCCCGGACGCAGTCGCCTGCTCGAAGAGCGTGGACGGCCCGCACGACGTGGCGTTCGCAGGCGGTCGGAGGGGTGGTGCGCCGTCGCGGTCAAGGCGGCGGGTCGGCTCGTCGTCGGGAAAGTCACGAGCTACACGCGATTGCGGCGCATGACCACAAGCACCAGGTCCGGCCACTGCTTGGCGGCCGGCGTGCGCTTGGACTCCGGAGCCGCGAGCTTCAGGCTCGGCTCTCCGGGCGGGAGCCTCAGCTGTTGGCCAGGGTGCGGTCGAGGAGGGGCAGCAGGCGGTCCCAATGGCGCTGCAGTGCGGAGGGGTTGAAGGCGTAGGTGTCGGACATGGTGAAGCCGTGGACGGTACCGGGGTAGATCTCGGAGGTGTAGCTGACACCTGCGGCGTCCAGGGCCTGGTTGAGCTCGCCGAGAGCCTCGGGCGTCATGTCGGTTTCGGCGTGGCCGAGGTGGACCTGGGCGGTGATCTTGGAGAGGAGGCGGTGCAGGCCGTCGGGCCCATCGGCACTCACGGGGCCGTGGAATCCGGCGACGGCGGCCACCTGGCCGGGGTGGGCCGCGGCGGTGCGCATCGCCAGGAGGCCGCCTATGCAGTAGCCGGTCACCGCGACCGGTCCGGCGCTGACCTCGGGCTGGGTGGTGAGGAACCTGAGGTAGGCCTCGGCGTCGCTCAGGACGCGTTCGGCGGTGTGCGCCTCGATCAGGGGCATCACCTGGGCGAATACCGCGGGCCGGCTCTCTTCTCCGATGTGCTCGGGGAGTTCGATCACCGGTGCCGGGCCGTGCCGGTAGAAGATGTTGGGGACGAGCACGTAGTACCCGTGCCCGGCCAGTTCGCGGGCCATCTCCCGCAGCACGGGCCGGATACCGAAGCCGTCCGCGTACATCAGCACTCCTGGGTGCCGCTCGCCGCGGTCGGGGAAGGCGGCGAAGGCGTCGGCCCGGCCGTCCGTGGTGGGAATCTGCAGCGTCTTCGTGGGCATGGCGGATCTTCCTTCTTGGCCGAGGCCGGTGCACAGCCTCTGTGGGTTGAGGTCAGCCGGAGACCAACCGGCGATGGCGGACGATCACCGGGGAAACGGCGCGAACCGTCAGCAGTGACGATCGGCCCAGCCGATTACCGGGAGGCCGACCAGGTGGCTCCCCTCCGGATCGGCGCCCTCTTCACGTCGGCCGCGGCCGTAGAAGATCTCCACATTGACCGAATCATGATCATTCCCAGGGATATCGGCTGCCCTCCGGTTCCTCAAGTCCGGAACCGGCCAAAGCCCCACCGCACCCGGTCCCGGCCCCGGCCCCGGCCCCGGCCCCGGCCCCGGCGCAACGAGAAGCCAGAACCTCCGCCTGGAGTGCGGCCGGGGAATGATTGGGACTCGTCCACGCTCAGAGCCCACCACGAGCCCACACCCGAGCTGTTCTGCCGACGGTGAAGACCGGCACGGCCGGGCTCTACGATCCCTACAGTCCAGTCCCATGACGACACTCACAACGCGCACGGTCGAGTACCCGGCCGACGGCCTCACGATGATCGGGCACCTTGCGCTCCCCGCCGGTGTCGACCGCCGGCCCGCAGTCCTGATCGGGCCCGAGGGACTGGGGCTCAGCGACGTCGAGCGCCGCCGAGCCGATGCCCTGGCTGAGCTGGGATACGTGGCGCTGGCCTTCGACCTCCACGGCGGGCGCTATTTGCGCGACCCCGAGGAGATGCTGGCCCGTTGCATGCCGCTGCTCGCCGATCCCGACCGCATGCGGGGCATCGGCCACGCGGCACTCGATGTGCTGCGCGCCGAACCGCGGACCGACCCCGACCGGATCGCCGCCATCGGCTACGGCACCGGGGGCGCAATCGCGCTGGAACTCGGGCGTGACAGCGTCAACCTGCGCGCGATCGGGACGGTCAACGCACTGACCACGGGTCGACCGGGCGAGGCGGCGCGCATCCGTTGCCCCGTGTGGGCCGGGGTCGGATCGGAGGACCCGATCATGCCCGCTGAGCAACGGGACGCCCTCGCCGCCGAGATGCAGGCCGCGGGCGTCGACTGGCGCCTCGTGGTCTACGGCGGAGCCCTGCACGCCTTCCACCACCCACCGGTCGACCACACCGTGCGCCCCGGCGTCGGCTACCACCCACGGCACGCACAGCGATGCTGGCGCGACATCGTCGACCTGCTCGCCGAGTGCCTGCCCGTAACGGACTGAGCCGGAGCGTCAGGACCGCCATCGTCATGACGCGACAGCGGAAAATGACGCGCAGCCTGAGACCCACAACTACCCCTTAGGGTCCCAAATCGCATGACATGTGTTTCCGCACGCCTTGGTGAGGTTGCGTCGTCTCAACGCGTCAGCGCCGACCCGGCACTACATGCGGTACCGGTCCGGTCCTTCGGCCGCGCGTCACCTTGAGATGCGGGCCTCGATGCCGTCGAGCAGGAAGTCGAGGCCGATCCGGAAGGTGTGGTCGGCGTCCAGGTGAGCGGCATCGCGCACCACCCTGGCCAGCGCGGGGAATCGGCCGGTGGCGAAGGTCCGCTCCAGATAGGGCCCGAGTGAGGCCTGCCAACGCTTCTCGTCCATCCCGGTGGCCCGCTCGGCACGCCGCTCGGCGATCTCCCGACGCACCGCGCCGATCACGTACGCGTCGACCGCGGTGACCACCGGCATGATGGCGTCCACATCAACGCCGTCCAGCGCGGCGATCACGGCCTCCCCCCTGGCCAGCGCGTGCGGCCCGAGCTGCGGTCGCCCACCGAGCAGATCAGCGAGCCATTCGTGCTCGTGAGCGGCCTGCCGGGTGGTTTCGGCAAGAGACCGCAGCACCTCCCGCCAGCCGTCTCCGACCGGCCGGATCTCGGCGTGGACCGCGTCGACCATCAGGTCGAGCAACTCCTCCTTGCTGGCGATGTAGCTGTACAGCCGCATCGGCCCGACGCCCAGCGCGGTGGCGACCTTGCGTAGCGACACCGCCTCCAGGCCGTCCACGTCGGCCAACTGGATCGCCGCTCGCACGATCCGCTCTCGGTTCAGCGGGGCCGGCACGGGTCGATTCGGTGGCTCAGGCCTTTCCCACACCAACATGCCGCTAACAATACATCGCATCGCCCGATACAGTGTATTGGTCTGTACGGTGTATCGAAAGGGAGGCGACCATGACCATCGCCATCGTCGGAGCCGGCCTCGGCGGCCTGGCTCTCGCCCGTGTGCTGCACGTGAACGGCATCGACGCCGTCGTGTACGAACGCGAACCGTCACGCGGTGCGCGCGGTCAGGGCGGCATGCTCGACATCCACTCCGGCCAGCGGGCGCTGCGCGAGGCCGGTCTGATCGACCAGTTCTTCGCGATCGCCCGTGGTGAAGGCCAGGACATGCGGCTTCTCGAGCCCGACGGCACCCTGTTGCTCCAGGAGGACACGCCCGACGACGCCCCGCTTGAGCGACCCGAGGTCGACCGCGCCGATCTGCGCAACCTGCTGCTGGATTCCCTCCCCGAAGACATGGTGCGCTGGGGGCACGCGTTCAAATCCGCCGAGAACGGCGTACTGCACTTCGCCGACGGCAGCAGTGCGACGTATGACCTGCTGGTCGGCGCGGACGGCGCGCAGTCCCGGGTCCGCGCCCTGCTCACCGACGCCCGCCCGGCACATACCGGCCAGAACGTCGTCGAGGTCGGCATTCCCGACATCGACCGCACGCACCCCGACCTCGCGGCGATGGTCGGGCGCGGCACCTACTGGGTGCTCGGCAACGGACTGTCCCTGGCGGCCCAGCGCAACGGCGACCGCCGCGTTCGTATCGGCCTCAGCTTCTACAACACCGCCGAGGACTGGTTCGCCACCAGCGGGATCCCGTTCGACGACCCGGCCGCCGCCCGGGCCCGGCTGATAGACCTGCTCACCGGCTGGGACTCACGGTTCACCGCACTGATCGCGGCCTGCGACGACACGATCGTGCCACGGTCGATCACTACTCTCCCGATCGGCCTGACCTGGCCGTCGACGCCGGGCGTCACGCTGCTCGGCGATGCCGCGCACCTGATGCCGCCGGTGGGGGAGGGTGCCAACATGGCGCTGCTCGACGGCGCCCTGCTCGGTCTCGCGCTGGCCGCGCACCCGGACGACTTTCCCGCCGCCGTCGATGAATACGAACGCGAGATGTTCGAACGCACCGGCGCTGCCGCCCGGATGTCCGCGGACATGCAGGAATTGCTGACGTCACCGGACGCCGCCCAGAAAATGCTCGCATTCTTCCAACCTGGCTGAATGCAGCCGAATCCGACCGGGCAATCGGCCGCCCGGCCGACGCGAACATGACCTCCAGCGCGGTCTCCACCCACCCTGTGGGTCTCGGCTTCGTTGTCTGGTGACAGCTCTGTGACCTGCGGCTCTGTATGTTGATCCAGCCCACCAGGTCGTCTCCGTCCAGGAGCATCAGGAGGCGGCAGGTTCGAGGGCGAGGTTTTCGTCGCAGGCATGGGGACCACTTGGATGCACCGAGGGAACGATTACTCCGCTGATCTGGAGTTTTTGCGCCGGTTGGCATTGAAGCGCGCCTTCTTCTGACGATTGCCGCATGTGTTCATGTCGCACCATTTGCGGGTGCGACTTTGGCTGGTGTCGAAGAAGGCGGCTCGGCAGGTTGGCGATGCGCACAAGGCCAATTTTCCGTCTCGTTCGCCTGCGATGACGCTGATCGCGTCGGCGGCGATCACGCTGAGGGCGTCCTCCACGCAGGAAGCCGAGCTGAGCCGCCATCGCCGCTTGCCCTCGGGTGTCAGGATCGCCGCCGCCCGACCCCGAGCGCTGCAGTCATTGATGACTTGGACAGCGGACGCAGGGAGAGCGTCCTGGATCGCGGCCGCTGTCGCGGCGGCGTGAATCGACTCCCTCAGTTCCCGAGCCAGTTCGAGCTGGGCGGTTGTGCAGGAGTCCACGGCGAGGCCGTACACCGCCAGCCAGTCGACGAGTCGGTCCGGCGTGGGAATGCGCTCCACGGCGTCGCCATGACGCTCCGACAGAGTCCCCGTGAAGCTGGTCGCCAGCACGGTACCGAGGCGAAAGTCAGGGAACCCAGCACGCATGGAACCACCTTAGCTGGTTGCACGCAGACATGAAGGCATAGTAGAACCGCCTTAGCCGGTTCACGATAGGTCGCAGCCGGTTCCGCGACGGCCAGGAGGTCTCATGCCCCGTCCAACCAGCGACGTGCAAGCATTTGAAGCCCACGCAACTGACGCCGACCTCGACGATCTGCGCGCGCGACTGGCCGCGGCGCGGCTACCGGAGGCAGAGACGGTCTGTCGCGCCGCGCCCGACCCTCGCCGATGGGAACAGGGCGTTCCTCTCGCCGACCTCGTCGATGTCGTGAACTACTGGCGCACCGGGTACAACTGGCGGTCGTTCGAGGAGCGCATCAACCGAATCGGCCAGTTCCGAACGACCATTGATGATCTGGGAATCCACTTCCTGCACCGCCGATCCGCGCGTGCAGATGCCACTCCTCTGATCATGACGCACGGCTGGCCGGGCAGCATTGCCGAGTTCATCGATGTAGTGGACGAGCTGGCAGATCCGAAGGATGCGGACGCGCCGGCGTTCCACGTCGTGGCCCCGTCGCTGCCAGGCTTTGGTTACAGCGACAAGCCGGCCACCACCGGGTGGGGAACCGAAAAGATCGCGGCCGCATGGGTGGATCTGATGGGAAGGCTCGGCTACAGCAAGTTCGTAGCCCACGGCGGCGACTGGGGTGGGAATATCACCACGGTTCTCGGCGGCAGGTTTCCCGCGCACGTTCTCGGCATCCACACATTGTTCGCGGAGGCGCCGCCCGGGTTGACAACGGACGGGCTGACGGCGGTCGAGCGTAAATGGGCCGAGGAAACCCGCGATTTCTGGCGCCACCGCGCGGCGTACGCGAAGCAGCAGGCGACCCGACCGCAGACCATCGGCTACTCGCTCGTCGACTCACCGGTCGGGCTTCTTGCCTGGATCCTCGACAAGTTCGCCGAGTGGTCAGACACCGAGGACAGCCCGTTCGAGACGATTTCCAGAGACCGCATTCTGGACGACGTCACCCTGTATTGGCTGACGCGGACCGGCGCATCGGCGGCCCGCATTTACTACGAAAGCCACAACTCGCTGGACCCCGAACTACGGGTCGACGTCCCGTCAGCGATCACGATGTATCCCCGCGACGTCGAGAAGTGTCCGCGCGCCTGGGCACAGGAGCGGTACCGACAGATCGTCCGATGGAGGTCGCCCGAAAGCGGGGGACACTTCCCGTCGCTGGAGATTCCCGAGTATTTCGTCAAGGACCTGCAAGAAGGCCTCGCGGCAGTGCTGGCCGCTAATCGGTGAACGCGACTGGGTTCCCGCACTCGATCACCGCCTGATCCGGCTCGCTCACCCAAACGGGTGAGGGTGCTGGACAGGCAGTCTCAGAACCGCTGCACAAGTGCGGCTGACGTGAAGTCAGCTCTGAGACTGCGAAGCAGAATCTGAGACCCTACACACCCGGGGATCAGGTCTGGGCCATGTCCACGAAGCGTGAGTAGTGGCCCTGGAAGGCGACCGTGATGGTGGCGGTGGGGCCGTTACGGTGCTTGGCGACGATCAGGTCCGCCTCGCCGGCGCGGGGAGACTCCTTCTCATAGGCGTCCTCGCGGTGCAGCAGGATGACCATGTCGGCGTCCTGCTCGATGGAGCCCGACTCACGCAGGTCCGAGACCATCGGCTTCTTGTCCGTGCGCTGCTCGGGACCACGGTTCAGCTGGGAGAGCGCGATCACGGGGACCTCCAGCTCCTTGGCCAGCAGCTTCAAGTTACGGGACATGTCCGAGACCTCCTGCTGACGGCTCTCGGCACGCTTGGAGCCGCCGGACTGCATCAGCTGGAGGTAGTCGATGACCACGAGCTTGAGATCATTGCGCTGCTTCAGCCGACGGCACTTGGCGCGGATCTCCATCATCGACAGGTTCGGGGAGTCGTCGATGTAGAGCGGGGCGGCGGAGACATCGGGCATCCGGCGCGCAAGACGCGTCCAGTCCTCGTCGGTCATGGTGCCGGACCGCATATGGTGCAGCGCCACACGCGCCTCCGCCGACAGCAGGCGCATCGCGATTTCGTTGCGCCCCATTTCCAGCGAGAAGATCACGCTGGGCAGGTTGTTCTTGATGGAGGCCGCCCGCGCGAAGTCGAGCGCGAGCGTGGACTTTCCCATCGCGGGACGGGCCGCGATGACGATCATCTGGCCGGGGTGCAGACCGTTCGTCAGCGAGTCGAAGTCGGAGAAGCCTGTAGGCACACCGGTCATCTCGCCACTGCGCGAACCGATGGCCTCGATCTCGTCGAGCGCGCCCTCCATGATGTCGCTCAGCGGAAGATAGTCCTCGCTGGTGCGCTGCTCGGTGACCGCATAGATCTCGGCCTGGGCACTGTTCACGATCTCGTCGACGTCGCCGTCGGCCGCATAACCCATCTGGGTGATGCGCGTACCGGCCTCGACGAGACGACGGAGCACGGCGCGCTCGTGGACGATCTCCGCGTAGTACTCGGCGTTCGCCGCGGTCGGCACGGTCTGGACGAGGGTGTGCAGATACGAGGCGCCGCCGACGCGGGTGATCTCGCCGCGCTTGGTCAGCTCGGCGGCGACGGTGATCGGGTCGGCCGGCTCGCCCTTGGCGTAGAGGTCGAGGATCGCCTGATAGATCGTCTCGTGTGCCGGCCGGTAGAAGTCATGACCCTTGAGCACCTCGACGACGTCCGCGATGGCGTCCTTGGACAGCAGCATGCCGCCGAGCACAGACTGCTCGGCGTCGAGGTCCTGCGGCGGTACCCGCTCGAAGGAGGATCCCCCGTCCCAGGACTCGCCCTCGCGCCCCCGGTCGTGCTGCTCTTCCCGGCCACGGCCGCCTTCACGGCGACGGGCGGCGGGCAGCCGGTCCCCCGGTCCGCTGTCGGCCCACGGGTCGTCCAAGGGCTCGGAAATGCTCACCGGGCCACCTCCTCCCGTCCGCCGCGCGGACCTCGCCGTGCCCCTCTTTCATACGGCACGACACTGACAAAACAAGAGGCCCAACTCCGGTTCTGACGCGTCGGTTTTGCGTGGTTTCCGAGGCCGTGGGACGGAGCGGGCGCCGGACCACGGTAGGCCCGCGGGCACCGTCAGCCAATCTGGTTATCCACAGGCCGTGTGGATGACGGCCCCTATGCTGTGGAGAACCCGCCAAAACCTGTGCACGAGCCGGTGGACAGCTCTGTGAACAAGCCCTCAGCGTTCTTGACGCATACCCACTGACCTGCGTGTTTCCCATCCACCGGCTGTGCAGAAGAAAAACTTTCCCGCAGGGATCAAGATCATCGCAAACGGTGCACCCGACAGCTTTCGACTGGACCAGAAGTAAGGGGTCCAATGGCATTGCATCTCTTACCTGTGGAAGATTAGATTGGCGCCCATGACACTAGCTCCCCCGGCGATCAGGACTGCCCGGCGACGGCACGACCGAGAGATCATCGCGCTGGCCGTCCCGGCCTTCGGCGCACTCGTCGCGGAGCCCCTCTTCGTGATCGCCGACAGCGCCATCGTCGGCCACCTCGGCACCGCTCAGCTCGCCGGCCTCGGCGTCGCCTCGGCGCTTCTCACGACAGCTGTCAGTGTCTTCGTCTTCCTCGCCTATGCGACCACGGCCGCTGTCGCCCGCCGGGTCGGAGCCGGTGATCTCAAGGCCGCGATACGCCAGGGCATGGACGGCATCTGGCTCGCCCTGATCCTCGGCGCGGCCGTCATCGTCGCCGTCCTGCCCACCGCGCCCGCCCTCGTCCACCTCTTCGGCGCTTCGGACACCGCGGCCCCGTACGCGACCACCTATCTACGCGTCTCCGCACTGGGCATCCCCGCGATGCTCGTGGTGCTCGCCGCGACCGGCGTCCTGCGCGGCCTCCAGAACACAAAGACCCCGCTGTACGTCGCGGTCGCCGGCTTCGTCGCCAACGCGGCTCTCAACGCCGGTCTCGTCTACGGCGCCGGTCTCGGCATCGCGGGCTCCGCATGGGGCACGGTCATCGCCCAGTGCGGCATGGCTGCCGTCTACCTCGGCGTCGTCGTACGCGGTGCTCGCCGGCATGGCGCCTCGCTACGCCCGGACGCCGCAGGCATCAAGGCATGCGCCCACGCAGGCGCCCCGCTGCTGATCCGTACCCTCTCGCTGCGCGCGATCCTGATGATCGCCACGGCCGTGGCGGCCCGTCTGGGCGACGCGGACATCGCGGCCCACCAGATCGCTCTGTCCCTGTGGAGCCTGCTCGCCTTCGCGCTGGACGCCATCGCCATCGCCGGGCAGGCGATCATCGGCCGCTATCTGGGCGCCGACGACGCCCAGGGCGCCCGCGACGTCTGCCGCCGCATGGTGCAGTGGGGCATCGCCTCGGGCATCGTGCTGGGCCTGTTGGTCGTGGTGACCCGGCCGCTGTTCATCCACCTGTTCACCGGGGACCGCGTGGTCCAGGACACCGCGCTGCCCGCCCTGGTCGTGGTCGCCGTCTCCCAGCCGATCTGTGGTGTCGTCTTCGTACTCGACGGGGTGCTGATGGGCGCAGGCGACGGCCCGTATCTCGCGCGGGCGATGCTTGTGACCCTGGCCGTCTTCACACCGGTGGCACTGCTCGTACCCGTCCTCGGCGGTGGGCTGACTGCCCTGTGGGGCGCCATGACCCTCATGATGACGGTGCGGATGCTGACGCTGTTGCTGCGTTCCCGCTCCGGCCGCTGGGTCGTCACGGGAGCCACACGATGACGTGTGCCCGGCACGCTGCCGATCGACATCATCCGTGGCCGGTGCATCCGGCCGCCGCCGTTTCACGTGAAACACCTGCACTCGGGTGAACCGCGCAGGCGGTGAAGAGGACCCCGCGCGGATACAGGGCCACAGGGCGGGCCATGCGCCACGAGGACGCCGAACGGGCCACGCACCACGAAGACACGAAGAAGGGCCGCACCCGGTGACGGGTGCGGCCCTTCTCTCAGCTCTGCCGAGCGCAGCCCTTAGGCCGCGACGACCTCGATGTTGACCTTGGCGGCAACCTCGGGGTGCAGACGCACGGATGTCGCGTGGGCGCCCAGCGTCTTGATCGGCGCGCCCAGCTCGATGCGGCGCTTGTCGACCTCGGGACCACCAGCGGCCTTGATCGCCGAAGCGACGTCGGCCGGGGTGACGGAACCGAAGAGACGACCGGCGTCGCCGGAGCGGACGGCCAGGCGGACCTTGACGCCCTCGAGCTGGGCCTTGATCTCGTTGGCCTGCTCGATGGTCGCGATCTCGTGGATCTTGCGAGCGCGACGGATCTGCTCGACGTCCTTCTCGCCGCCCTTGGTCCAGCGGATAGCGAAGCTCCGCGGGATCAGGTAGTTGCGAGCGTAACCGTCCTTGACGTCGACGACGTCGCCCGCGGCACCGAGGCCGGAGACCTCGTGGGTGAGGATGATCTTCATGTGTCGGTCACCCTTCCCTTAGCGCGCGGTGGAGGTGTAGGGCAGCAGCGCCATCTCACGGCTGTTCTTCACAGCCGTGGCGACGTCACGCTGGTGCTGCGTGCAGTTGCCGGTCACGCGGCGGGCACGGATCTTGCCGCGGTCGGAAATGAACTTCCGCAGCATGTTCGTGTCCTTGTAGTCCACGTACGTGACCTTGTCCTTGCAGAAAGCGCAGACCTTCTTCTTCGGCTTGCGCACAGGCGGCTTCGCCATGGTGTTTCTCCTGTGTGATCAAGAAGTGTGGGTACGAACCCGTCCCTGAAGGGAGGCCCTGGAAGGGACCCCTAGAAGGGGGGCTCGTCCGAGTAGCCGCCGCCGGAGCCTCCGCCCCAGCCGCCACCGCCGCCGCCCTGCTGGCCGCCACCGGCCGGCGCACCGGTCGCCCAGGGGTCGTCGCCGGAAGCGCCGCCGCCCTGCTGCTGACCGCCACCGGAGCCACCGCCCCAGCTGCCGCCCTGCTGGCCGCCACCGCCGCCGCCGTAACCACCCTGGCCACCCCGGCCACCGCCGGCGGTCTTGGTGACCTTGGCCGTGGCATTGCGCAGGCTCGCGCCGACCTCGTCGACATCGAGCTCGTAGACCGTGCGCTTGACGCCCTCACGGTCCTCGTAGGACCGCTGCTTCAGCCGGCCCTGCACGATGACGCGCATGCCTCGCTGGAGCGACTCGGCGACGTTCTCCGCCGCCTGACGCCAGACCGAGCAGGTCAGGAAGAGGCTTTCGCCGTCCTTCCACTCGTTGGTCTGACGGTCGAAGGTGCGGGGAGTGGACGCGACGCGGAACTTCGCGACCGCCGCACCGGAAGGGGTGAAGCGCAGCTCGGGGTCGTCGACAAGATTGCCGACGACCGTGATGACGGTCTCGCCTGCCATGGGGGAACCTCTCGGCGGGTTTGCTGCTGGCTGCTTGGTGCTGCTACTCGGTTCCCGAGATCAGCTGAGCTCGGAAGCTCAGTGGGTCTCGGGACGGAGGACCTTGGTCCGGAGGACCGACTCGTTCAGGTTCATCTGACGGTCGAGCTCCTTGACGACCGCAGGCTCGGCCTGAAGGTCGATGACCGTGTAGATGCCCTCGGGCTTCTTCTTGATCTCGTACGCGAGACGACGACGGCCCCAGGTGTCGACCTTCTCCACCTTTCCGTTGCCCTCACGGACGACGGAGAGGAAGTTCTCGATCAGCGGGGAGACAGCGCGCTCCTCGAGATCGGGGTCGAGGATGACCATCACCTCGTAGTGACGCATGTGGAACCCACCTCCTTTGGACTCAGCGGCCACGGTCGTTCCGTGGCAGGAGGGTTGTGATGCGTGAGCAACAGTATCTGCGAGTAAATCAGCCACCACTGACAATCGGACCCCGCGAGCGGGGTTCCGGCCGTGTGGCCCTGTCGTGGGCTGGGCAGACACCGGTGCAGACGGTACAGAGTACCCGCACACCCGCTTCCGGTTGAAATCCGGCGGCGGTGACCCCCAATCTGGTACGCACCGGGTGTGTACGGCGCTAGGATGCGCCGCCTTCCGCAGGAGGTGCCTCATGGCACAGGCAATGCGACCGAACCCCTCGAACCCCCCGTCCGCGAGTTCCGCGAGCTCCCTCTTCGCCACGGACGGCAAGCCCCACCCCCTCCCGGACGCGCTGATGGGGGTGACCCTGGTTCTCGGGGTGATCGCGTTCGTCACGGCGATGTTCGACAACCTCCATCTCCTCAGCTCCTGGGTCGGGCTGATCGGGATCTTCACCGGCGCCTACGGACAGTTCGTCTCCGAGACGACGCGTGAGCGCTTCTGGCTGATCCTGGGCCTCGGCGCCTCCGCCATCGGGTTCTACCTGGGCATGGCGCACGGCGGACTCTTCGGCGGCCTCTTCTGACACCGAGCCCCACCGGGTGCCGCTGATCCGGTCCGGGCCCCCTGGGCGGCCCATCCGGTCCGCGCACGGCCCTCGAGCCGACCGGACGGCTCCATTCCGCGCCCCGGCCGCGCACAGGCCGGGGCGCCGGTGGCGTGCGGCCCGACAGGGCGCTTGCGGAGCGCAGTAGGCTTCGGCGCGAGAGCCGGAGCCCCTGTACCCATGGGGACACACCACTCCGAGGAGCGCCCCGAATGACCCTGACCCTGAGGACCATCAGCCGTGAGCAGCATCTGGCCTACATCCAGAGCCTGCCCTCGGCGAGCCACATGCAGGTCCCGGCCTGGGCCGACGTGAAGGCGGAGTGGCGCTCGGAGAACCTCGGCTGGTTCGACGACAGGACGGGCGAGCTGGTGGGCGCCGGACTGGTGCTGTACCGGCAGCTGCCCAAGATCAAGCGCTACCTCGCCTATCTGCCCGAGGGGCCGGTGATCAACTGGTACGCGCCGAACCTCGACGAGTGGATCCAGCCGATGCTGGCCCATCTGAAGCAGCAGGGCGCCTTCTCCGTGAAGATGGGCCCACCGGTGATCATCCGCCGCTGGGAGGCCGCTTCGATCAAGAAGGGCATCCAGGACCCGGATGTGAAGCGGCTGCGGGACATCGAGGCCGACTTCATCGAGCCGCGTGCCTTCGAGGTGGCCGACAAGCTGCGCCGTATGGGCTGGCAGCAGGGCGAGGACGGCGGCGCCGGCTTCGGCGACGTGCAGCCCCGCTACGTCTACCAGGTGCCGCTCGCGAACCGCTCCCTGGAAGAGGTCCACAAGAACTTCAACCAGCTGTGGCGCCGCAACATCAAGAAGGCCGAGAAGGCCGGCGTCGAGGTCGTCCAGGGCGGTTACCAGGACCTCGAGGAATGGCAGCGTCTGTACGAGATCACCGCGGTCCGCGACCACTTCCGGCCGCGCCCGCTGTCGTACTTCCAGCGCATGTGGACGGCCCTCAACACCGAGGACCCCAACCGCATGCGGCTCTACTTCGCCCGGCACAACGGCGTGAACCTGTCGGCCGCGACGATGCTCATCGTGGGCGGTCACGTCTGGTACTCCTACGGCGCCTCGGACAACATCGGCCGCGAGTTCCGGCCCTCGAACGCCATGCAGTGGCGGATGCTCCGGGATGCGTATGCGCTCGGCGCCACCGTCTACGACCTGCGCGGCATCAGCGACTCCCTCGACGAGTCCGACCACCTGTTCGGCCTGATCCAGTTCAAGGTGGGCACCGGCGGACAGGCGGCCGAGTACCTCGGCGAGTGGGACTTCCCGCTCAACAAGCTGCTGCACAAGGCGCTGGACATCTACATGTCGCGCCGCTGACGCGGCCTCCGGTCCCCGCGTCGTCGCCGGGGACAGGGCAGAATCCCTGTTCATACCGCTGATTCACCTCAGCGATCCATCGCAGCCACGAGAAAGGTTCCGGGACCGGCCATGGCGCTCACGCTCTACGTCGACACCGCGCGCTGGCGGGCACACCACAAGCACGTGATCGAGCAGTTCCCGGGCATCGTCCCGGTCTGCAAGGGCAACGGCTACGGCTTCGGTCACGAGCGGCTCGCCGAGGAGGTCACGCGCTTCGGCTCGGACATCCTCGCCGTCGGCACGACGTACGAGGCGGCCCGGATCAAGGACTGGTTCGGCGGTGACCTGCTGGTACTGACCCCGTTCCGCCGGGGTGAGGAGCCGGTGCCGCTGCCCGACCGCGTCATCCGCTCCGTCTCCTCGGTCGACGGGGTACACGGCCTCGTCGGCGCACGGGTCGTCATCGAGGTGATGTCCTCGATGAAGCGGCACGGTGTGAGCGAGCAGGACCTGCCGCAGCTGCACGCGGCGATCGAGGACGTGCGTCTCGAAGGATTCGCGATCCACCTGCCGCTGGACCGCACCGACGGCTCGGACGCCGTCGAGGAGGTCATCGGCTGGATGGACCGGCTGCGCGCGGCACGGCTGCCGCTGCACACCATGTTCGTCAGCCACCTCCGTGCCGAGGAACTCGTCCGGCTGCAGCAGCAGTTCCCGCAGACCCGCTTCCGTGCCCGCATCGGTACCCGGCTGTGGCTGGGGGACCACGAAGCGACGGAGTACCGGGGTGCGGTCCTCGACGTCACGCGGGTCGCCAAGGGGGACCGGTTCGGCTACCGGCAGCAGAAGGCGACCTCGGACGGCTATCTGGTGGTCGTGGCGGGCGGTACGTCGCACGGCGTGGGCCTGGAGGCCCCGAAGGCGCTGCACGGCGTCATGCCGCGCGCCAAGGGCGTGGCACGGGCGGGCCTGGCGACGGTCAACCGGAACCTTTCGCCGTTCGTCTGGGCGGGCAAGCAGCGCTGGTTCGCGGAGCCGCCGCACATGCAGGTGTCGATCCTCTTCGTCCCGGCCGACGCGCCCGAGCCGCAGGTCGGCGAGGAACTGGTCGCCCATCTCCGGCACACGACCACGCAGTTCGACCGGATCGTCGAGCGCTGACCTCCTCGTCCGCGCCCGCACCGGGACGGACATCGGCTGACGCCGCGTGCAGAGGACGCCCGCACGCGACTCGGCCGACGGCGTCGCCGTACGTCCGGAGCCGGCCGTGTCGCCGGCCACGGACGGCCCCTGTCCGAGGCCCCCGCCAGGGGCGTTCGCTCAGAGCGAACGGTCGAGGCCCGGGACCTCGGCAGCGCCCGGACCGCCCTTGGCGGTACCCCACTCGACGTACGGCCCCTCGTAGTGCGCCGCGTGCCGGGGCGGGTGAGCCGCACGGCCGAGGGCGAACACGTCCTCGGCGCCGTCCAGTACACCCCCCGACGGGTCGTCGTCCCCAGCCCTCCGTACGACGTCCCTCTCGGGCATCAGGATGTCCCGGACGACGACGCCGCACAGATACAGCGTGCCGAGCAGATGCACGATGATCACGAAGTGGTAGCCGTCGGTCGGCAGCCCCTGGTGCTTGTCCTCGCTCGTCGTATAAGCGAGATACAGCCAGATCCCGAGGAAGTACGCGACCTCGCAGCCCTGCCAGATCAGGAAGTCGCGCCAGCGCGGCCGGGCCAGCGCGGCCAGCGGGATCAGCCACAGGACGTACTGCGGTGAGTAGACCTTGTTGGTCAGGATGAAGGCGGCCACCACCAGGAAGGCGAGCTGGGCGAAGCGCGGCCGCCGCGGTGCTGCCAGTGCAAGGGCCGCGATTCCCAGACATGCGACGAGCATCAGCACCGTGGCGAGGGTGTTGACCAGACTCGTCTGGAGCGGCGTGTTCATGCGTTGGGAGATGATCAGCCAGAAGGACCCGAAGTCGACGCCCCGTTCCTGGCTGAACCGGTAGAACTTCGACCAGCCCTCGAAGGCCGGCACCATCACCGGAAGGTTCACCACCAGCCAGGCGACCACCGCACCGGCGAGAGCCTTCCCGAAGGCCCTCCACTTCCCGGCGCGCCAGCACAGCAGGAACACAGGTCCCAGCAGCAGCACGGGATAGAGCTTCGCGGCAGTGGCGAGGCCGAGGAGCACACCGAAGGCGAGGGTCCGGCCGCGGGACCACATCAGCATCGCGGCGGCCGTGAGCGCCACGGCGAACAGATCCCAGTTGATCGTCGAGGTCAGGGCGAAGGCGGGCGCCAGGGCCACCAGCAGGGCGTCCCACGGGCGGCGACGGTGGGTGCGGGCCACACAGACGGCGATGACCGCGGTGCAGATCATCAGCATGGCGGCATTGGCCACCCAGTACACCTGCTCCTGGTGCTGGAGCGAGCCGCTGCCCGGGGTGATCCAGGCGGCGACCTCCATGAACACACCGGTCAGCACCGGGTACTCGAGGTAGTCCATGTCGCCGGTCAGCTTGTCGAAGTACGGTACGAGCCCGTCGGCGAAGCCCCGGCCCTGGTACAGGTGCGGGATGTCGGAGTAGCAGGCGTGCGTGTACTGCGAGCTGGCACCGAAGAACCAGGCCCCGTCGTAGCAGGGCAGCTTCTGCACCATCCCGAGCGCGAACATCCCGATGGCGACGAGCGCGATGACACGCACGGGGTTCCACCAGGACGTTCCGAGGAGGGCCCGTCGGCCGATCGGGCCGCCGATCAGCTCACTGCCGGCCGCGGCGACCTCGTCCTCCCTGGTCGGCAGCACCGGCTCCCGTTCGTGCACGCTCTCGTGCGTCGTCTCTGCACTGGGCATGCCGCCATCCTGCCGTACGGAGCCCGGAACACGGCGAGGGCCGCCACACCCAGCGGTGTGACGGCCCTCGTTTCACGTGAAACACACGTGTTTGGGGTGATGACGGCTATCCGGCCGGTCCGCCGAAGAAGCCACCTCCGTTGCCATTACCCCCTGGCTTTCCGCCTGTGGTGCCTGTGCTGTCCGTCGGCGAGGGACTGGGCGAGGTGCCACCGGTGGTGCCGGTGTCGGTGCCGCCGTTGTCCTGACCGCCGTTGGTGTTGCACTTCCAGTCGAACGGACCACAGGTGTTGCCGTTGCCCGGGGTCTTGGACGGGGAGGGCGACGGCGAATTCGACGCCGAGGGGGACGGGCTCTCCGAGGGCGACGAGGTGACCGACGGGGTCGGGCTCGGGCTCGGGGTGGCGCCGACGATCTCACCGATGGGCTGCGGCGGTGTGAAGGCCTTGATCGGTGCCCCCTGGAGGGCCTGCATCATGTAGTCGCGCCAGATCTGGGACGGGAACGAGGCACCGTGGATCTTCTCCTCGCCACCCGTGCCGAACATCTCCAGGAACTGGCGCTTCTTGCTCTTCTCGTTGTCGTCGAGGCGGTACATCGTGATCGCCGTCGACAGCTGCGGGGTGTATCCGACGAACCAGGCGGACTTGTTGCCGTCCGTCGTACCCGTCTTACCGGCCACCTCACGGCCGGGCAGCTGTGCATTGGTACCGGTGCCCTTGTCGACGACCGTCCTGAGCACGTCGGTGACGTTGTTGGCGACGTTCGAGGGATACGCCTGGCTGGCCTTGTTGGCGTGCGTGTAGACCGGCGCGCCCTCGTGCTTGACCTGCTTGACCGAGAACGGCTCGTGCTGCTGGCCCTCATCGGCGAAGGTCCCGTAGGCGCCCGCCATACGGATCGCGCTGGGGTCGGAGGTACCGATCGAGAAGGACGGGAAGTGCGAGCTGGCCAGGCTCTCCTTCAGCAGACCCGCGTCCAGGGCCGACTGTCGCACCTTGTCGAGGCCGACGTCCATGCCGAGCTGCACGTAGGGCGAGTTGGCGGAGACCCGCATCGCCTCGCGCAGATCGATCATGTAGTTGGGCTTCTCCCCGTACGACTCACCGCCGTCGTTGGTCTGCAGCCACTCCTTGCCGTCCCGGTCCGTCCAGACGGTCCCGTCGTAGTTCTTTATCTTCAGCTTGTTCTTGGCCACGAACAGGCTCTTGGGCGAGACCAGCGTCCGCTGGGCGGCCCCCTGGGTCTCGGGACCCTTGGGGTCGCGCACGCCGTCGCGCATGGCGGCAGCCAGCACGAACGGCTTGAACGTCGAACCGACCTGCGCACCCGTCTGGTCGGCGTTGTTCGTGAAGTGCTTGGTGGCGTCCTCACCACCGTAGATCGCCTTGATCGCGCCGCTCGTCGGGTCAACGGAGGCACCGCCGAACTGGACGTAGGTGTCCTTGTCGGGGCGCAGCTTCGGGTTGATCTTGGCCTTGCGGACCTTGTTCACGGCCTTCTCGAGCGCCTCCACCTTCTTCTTGTCGAAGGTGGTGTGGATCTCGTAGCCACCCTGCTGGAGCTGGTCCTGGGTGATCTTGGTGTTATGGAGGATGTACCCGTTGGCGAGATCGACGAGATACCCGACCTGGCCGCCCAGCGCCGCGTTGGCCCGCGGGGGCCTCGGCTCCGGGAACTTGGTGAACGTGGCCCGATCGGCGGCGCTCAGCCGGTGGTCCTTGACCTCCTCGTCGAGGATCCACTTCCAGCGCGCCGTGGCCCGCTGGCGGTTCGCCTGGGGATTGGCAGCAGGGTCGATCGCCGTCGCACCGGCCGGGTCGTAATACGTCGCGCCCTTGAGCAGAGCCGCCAGGAAGGCGGTCTGGCTCGCGTTGAGATCGTTGGCGTCCTTGCCGTAGTACGTGCGGGCGGCGGCCTGGATGCCGTAGGCGCCACGGCCGTAGTAGGCGGTGTTCAGGTAGCCGGCCATGATCTGCGGCTTGGGGACCTGAGCTCCCACCTTTATGGAGATGAAGAGTTCCTTGAACTTACGCGTGAGCGTCTGCGACTGGTCGTCCAGCCGGGCGTTCTTCACGTACTGCTGGGTGATGGTGGAACCACCCTGGGTCTGGCCGCCCTGCGCCATGTTGAACAAGGCGCGGGCGATACCCATCGGGTCGACGCCCTTGTCGGTCTCGAACGTCTTGTTCTCCGCCGACATCACGGCGTACCGCATCGAGGCGGGAATCTCGTCGTAGCTGATGATCTGGCGGTTCGTCTCACCGCCGGTCGCGACCATCTGGGACCCGTTGGACCAGTAGTAGACGTTGTTCTGGGCCTTGGCCGCCTTCGCAATGTCCGGGACGGCAACCAGGTAGTAGGCGACGCCCGCCACTATCATCAGACTGCCCACGAAGCCCAGGAAGAGACCGGTCACAAGCTTCCACGACGGCACCCAGCGGCCGGCGCCGGTCTTGTACGCGCGCGGATAGTCGATGATCCGTTTCTTGTCCGGCGGAGCCGGTCGGCCCCTGCCGCGCCCCGGCCCGCGGCCCGCAGGCTCGGGAGCCCGGCGCCGGCCGGTCGAGCGCTGTGCCGCCCGGCGCGCCTCGGCTCGGCCTCCGTAGGGGCGCTCCTCGCCCCCGGACGGATACTCGTCATAGGGATCGGCCGGCGATCCATTGTTTGCTCGCGGTGTGGCCCGGCGGCCTGGTGCCCCTCCGGACGCGCTTCGTCGGGCCGCGGCGCGTCCGCCACCCTGCGGCGGCTGCGGCGGTTTGCGACGGTGCTCGCTCATCGAACGACTACTCCTCGGGCAGGCGCTGACACGCCTGGAAACGGCGGCTGGTTTCCGGTTCCCCCCGATGTACGGACGTGGCCGAAACGGCACTCACCCGTACTGCACCGAGGACAACGACGCCCCCCGGCATCACTTGGTTCCCGGCGGTCTGCATGGCGCACAGACTACGCATCTCCAAAACCGCCCTAGTGCTGACATTCACCCCAATTCAGGCAACTCGCTTGCAACGAATCAGTGATGTGATGCCGTTCACCGCGCCCCCACTTGTCGCAACCGGAAGGCCGTTCTATCGTCGAGATGTATCGAGTCGATACATCAGCTCGACATAAAGACGCGTGACGGTGGATCCAGGCGAGAGGAGGCGACGATGAGCCGGCGTTCCGGCATCCTCGAATTCGCCGTCCTGGGCCTGCTGCGCGAGTCGCCCATGCACGGCTATGAGCTGCGCAAACGACTCAATACGTCACTGGGGGTGTTCCGCGCCTTCAGCTATGGGTCGCTCTACCCATGCCTCAAGACCCTGGTCGCCAACGGATGGTTGATCGAGGAATCGGGCGGCACGCCCGAGGATGCCCTTGCCGCCTCTCTCTCGGGGCGCCGCGCCAAGATCGTCTATCGATTGACGGCGGAAGGTAAGGAGCACTTCGAGGATCTGCTCTCCCAGACAGGCCCGGACGCGTACGAGGACGAGCACTTCGCCGCCCGGTTCGCCTTCTTCGGGCAGACCTCGCGAGACGTCCGTATGCGCGTGCTCGAAGGCCGGCGCAGCCGGCTGGAAGAGCGCCTGGAGAAGATGCGCGCCTCGCTGGCACGCACCCGGGAGCGCCTTGACGACTACACCCTTGAGCTCCAGCGGCACGGCATGGAGTCCGTGGAGCGCGAAGTCCGCTGGCTGAACGAGCTGATCGAAAGCGAGCGAGCGGGGCGGGATCAGCGACGACCCCTCTCCGACGGCTCGGATCGGGCTCGGTCCCAGCAGGACGAGGCTGGGAAGGCGGACGGCCTGCCCCGGCACCGGGACGGCACCCGGCCGGATCCGTCCGACGACACCTTCAAGTGAGGCCCTGCATCTGTGCAGGACTTCATCCGGATTACCGAGAACACACAGGGAGCAACCGGAATGGGTTCGGTTCGCGTAGCCATCGTCGGCGTGGGCAACTGCGCCGCCTCGCTGGTGCAGGGCGTCGAGTACTACAAGGACGCCGACCCGGACAGCAAGGTCCCGGGCCTCATGCACGTCCAGTTCGGCGACTACCACGTCCGTGACGTCGAGTTCGTCGCCGCCTTCGACGTCGACGCGAAGAAGGTCGGCCTCGACCTCGCGGACGCCATCGGCGCCAGCGAGAACAACACCATCAAGATCTGCGACGTGCCCTCGACGGGTGTGACGGTCCAGCGCGGCCACACCCTGGACGGTCTCGGCAAGTACTACCGCGAGACCATCGAGGAGTCCTCCGAGACCCCGGTGGACGTCGTCCAGGTGCTCAAGGACAAGCAGGTCGACGTTCTCGTCTGCTACCTGCCGGTCGGCTCCGAGGACGCCGCGAAGTTCTACGCGCAGTGCGCCATCGACGCCAAGGTCGCCTTCGTCAACGCCCTCCCGGTCTTCATCGCCGGCACCAAGGAGTGGGCGGACAAGTTCACCGAGGCGGGCGTCCCGATCGTCGGTGACGACATCAAGTCGCAGGTCGGCGCCACCATCACGCACCGCGTCATGGCGAAGCTGTTCGAGGACCGGGGCGTCGTCCTGGACCGCACCATGCAGCTGAACGTCGGCGGCAACATGGACTTCAAGAACATGCTCGAGCGCGAGCGCCTGGAGTCCAAGAAGATCTCCAAGACGCAGGCCGTCACCTCGCAGATCCCCGACCGGGACCTCGGCGAGAAGAACGTCCACATCGGCCCGTCCGACTACGTCGCGTGGCTCGACGACCGCAAGTGGGCCTACGTCCGCCTCGAGGGCCGTGCCTTCGGTGACGTCCCGCTGAACCTGGAGTACAAGCTCGAGGTGTGGGACTCGCCGAACTCCGCGGGTGTCATCATCGACGCCCTGCGCGCCGCGAAGATCGCCAAGGACCGCGGCATCGGCGGCCCGATCCTCTCCGCGTCCTCGTACTTCATGAAGTCCCCGCCGGTCCAGTACTTCGACGACCAGGCTCGTGAGAACGTCGAGAAGTTCATCAAGGGCGAGGTCGAGCGCTAAGCGGCCGACGGCGCGACTGCACAGTCCGCCTCCGTGAGAGCGGTCGAGGGTCCCCGGGCATTTCCGCCCGGGGACCCTCCTCGTATGTGAGGCTGGGGTCATGCCTGTCGTACGTGACCTGCGCGTACTCCTGCGCTTCCAGGGCTTCCGGCGCCTGCTCGCCGTACGACTGCTCTCCCAGTGCGCCGACGGCGTCTACCAGGTCGCGCTCGCGACGTATGTCGTCTTCTCCCCGGAGAAACAGGCCTCCGCCGCGGCGATCGCCTCCGCGATGGCCGTGCTGCTCCTTCCGTACTCCCTCATCGGTCCTTTCGCCGGTGTGCTCCTCGACCGATGGCAGCGCCGTCAGGTCTTCCTCTACGGCAATGCGCTGCGTGCGCTCCTCGCCGCCGTGACGGCCCTGCTGATCCTCAACCACGTCCCGGACTGGCTCTTCTACGTCTCCGCGCTGTGTGTCACGGCCGTCAACCGCTTCGTCCTGGCCGGACTCTCGGCCGCCCTGCCCAGGGTCGTGGACACCGAGCGTCTGGTGATGGCGAACTCCGTATCGCCCACGGCCGGAACGCTCGCCGCGACCGCGGGCGGCGCGCTCGCCTTCGCCGTGCGCCTCCTGGGCCCGGACTCCGATGCCGCCGTCGTCCTGTGCGGCGCGGTGCTCTACCTCTGCGCGGGACTCGCCGCCGTGCGCATCCCGCGCGAACTCCTCGGGCCCGACACCGCCCTGACGCACACTCCGTTGGCCTCCCAGCTCGCGGGGACCGCACGCGGACTCGCCGCGGGGGTACGGCACCTCGTGGAGCCGGCACGCAGGCCCGCGGCCTGGGCCCTCGGGGCGATGACGCTGATGCGCTTCTGCTACGGAGCACTGACCGTCATGGTGCTGATGCTGTGCCGCTACGCATGGTCGTCGCCGTCCGCAGGACAGGCCGGGGCCGACAGGGGGCTGGCGCTGCTGGGACTCGCCGTGGCTCTTTCGGGGGCGGGCTTCTTCGCGGCGGCCGTGGTGACCCCGTGGGCGGTCGGTCAGTGGGGACCGCGGGGCTGGATCGTCGTCTGCGCCGCTGCCGCCGCAGTCCTGGAACCGGCACTCGCCCTGAGCTTCGCGCAGGTGCCCGTTATGATGGCGGCCTTCGTGCTGGGCCTGATCACCCAGGGCGCGAAGATCGCCACGGACACGGTGGTGCAGTCTTCGGTCGACGACGGTTTCCGCGGCCGGATCTTCTCCCTCTACGACGTGCTCTTCAACGTCGCCTTCGTCGGAGCCGCAGCAGCAGCCGCGCTGATGCTGCCCCCTGACGGGCAATCGGCTCAGTTGGTTCTCACGGTCGCCGTTGTCTACACGGCAATTGCTGTATCTATGGCCCGGTTTGGCGGCCCGTAAGTGTCACATGAGTGCCACAGAGCCCCTCCCGACTTCAGAGTTGTCGGTGGGGCCCGCTAACTTACGTGCGTCTTATTTCACGCCACGCGCGCTTACGTTCGAGGGGGACCCCCAAGTTGACCACTCCGCCGCCGCCCCAGGGCCAGAACCCGTACGCCTCCGCTCCCATGGGGCAGCAGCCCGGCCAGCCGGGAGTTCCTCCGCAGCAGCCCTACGCACCCTTCCCCAACCAGGGCGGCCCCGTCCCGCCGATGGGCGGGGCGCCCGTTCCCCCGCCGCCCGCGCCCTCCAAGGGCGGCGGCAAGAAGGTGCTGCGCATCATAGGCGGCATCCTCGTCGCCATCGTCGTCATCGTCCTGAAGTTCGGTGCCGCCTTCGGCATCCGCTGGTTCGTGGACCGGGACGACGCCGAGACCACCTCCGTCGGTGCCTGCATGCACAACGACGGCACGGACACCAAGGCCGACCTCAATGAGGTCGACTGCTCCTCGAGCGACGCCCAGTACAAGGTGGTCCAGAAGTTCGACTCCAGCGACGAGGACAAGTGCAAGGCCGTCAAGGAATCGACGGTCTACTACGTTCAGTACGGTGGCGGCCACGATGTGGTGCTCTGCCTGAAGGAGAACAAGTAGCGCTCCGGGCGGTATAGGGCGAGGGGCGATGTTTCACGTGAAACATCGCCCCTCGCCCTTCGCGTGGGGGTCGTGTTTCACGTGAAACACGACCCCCACTCCGTATGCGTCAGCCCTGCGCCTGCTGGGCCGTCCACCACTCCTTGAGCGCCGTCGTAGCGGCCTCCTCGCCCATCGGGCCGTGCTCCAGCCTCAGCTCCAGCAGGAACTTGTACGCCTGACCGATGACCGGTCCGGGGCCGACGCCCAGGATCTGCATGATCTGGTTGCCGTCGAGGTCCGGGCGGATCGCGTCCAGCTCCTCCTGCTCCTGGAGCCGTGCGATGCGCTCCTCCAGGCCGTCGTACGCCCGGGAGAGCGCCGCCGCCTTGCGCTTGTTCCGCGTCGTGCAGTCCGAGCGGGTCAGCTTGTGCAGACGCTCCAGCAGCGGGCCGGCGTCACGCACATACCGGCGGACGGCGGAGTCGGTCCACTCGCCCGTGCCGTAGCCGTGAAAGCGCAGGTGGAGCTCGACGAGCTTCGAGACGTCCTTCACAAGGTCATTGGAGTACTTGAGCGCGGTCAGACGCTTCTTGGACATCTTGGCGCCCACCACCTCGTGATGATGGAAGGAGACACGCCCGTCCGACTCGAACCGCCGCGTCCGCGGCTTTCCGATGTCGTGCAGCAGCGCCGCAAGCCTGAGCACCAGGTCCGGCCCCTCGGTCTCCAGCGCCATCGCCTGCTCCAGCACGATCAGCGTGTGGTGGTAGACATCCTTGTGCCGATGGTGTTCGTCACGCTCCAGCCGCAGCGCAGGCAGCTCCGGCAGCACCCGGTCGGCGAGGCCCGTGTCGACGAGCAGCGCGAGGCCCTTGCGAGGGTGAGTGGAGAGGATGAGCTTGTTCAGCTCATCCCGCACACGCTCGGCCGAGACGATCTCGATGCGCTCGGCCATGCCCTTCATGGCCTCCAGCACATCCGAGGCCACCTCGAAGTCCAGCTGGGCGGCGAACCGCGCGGCCCGCATCATGCGCAGCGGGTCGTCGGAGAAGGACTCCTCCGGGGTACCGGGGGTGCGCAGAACCCGTGCGGCCAGGTCCTCGAGTCCGCCGTACGGGTCGACGAACTCCTTCTCGGGCAGTGCCACGGCCATCGCGTTGACCGTGAAGTCCCGGCGCACAAGATCCTGCTCGATAGTGTCGCCGTACGACACCTCGGGCTTGCGCGAGGTCCGGTCGTAGGCCTCGGAGCGATACGTCGTGATCTCGATGTCGAAACGCTGCTCGGTGTCGCCGACGCGTCCCGTCTTCTGGCAGCCGACGGTGCCGAACGCGATCCCGACCTCCCAGACCGCGTCCGCCCACGGGCGGACGATCTTGAGTACGTCCTCGGGGCGGGCGTCGGTCGTGAAGTCCAGGTCATTGCCGAGCCGCCCGAGCAGCGCATCACGGACGGAGCCGCCGACCAGGGCGAGCGAGAACCCGGCTTCCCGGAACCGGCGCGCGAGATCGTCCGCGACAGGGGACACCCGCAGCAGTTCGCTCACCGCTCGGCGCTGCACGTGACTCAGGGCACTGGGATTGTCTTCATTGGCGTTCGGCACAACAGAAAAGAGTACGTGGCGCGGACAGCCGGAGGTGCCTGCATTAAGGCCGGGAACCCCCCGTAAGGCCTCGGACGTCCCTCTCAGAGGCATCTCCTTTCATACGGGGACAAGCTCAGGGATGCCCTGGGTCTCCCCGTGCGGCGGTGCCCGGACGGCCGGCCGGCCCGAAGGTCGCCTCGGTCACTCCGTGGCACTTCACAGCTCCGAGCATCGTTACCATGCGTGGACGCACATTCCGACGACCACTGACGACGACGAGGGACGGGCGAGCGCGTGGCCGAGGCGGCAGACTTCCAGGGGACCAATCCCTCTCCTGCCCGCCGGTGGCTCCGGCGGGCCGGGGCTCTGCTCGCCGCTGCGCCGCTGCTGGCGGGTCTGCTCCAGCTTCCCGCCATCACGTCCGCGTACGGCGCCACGGAGGCCGTCAGGAGCGACACCAGCGGGTCGAGCCCCGTCGATGTCTCCGTGAACTCGCTCACGCCCACCGCGCCGGTCGAGGGGGACACCCTCAAGATCTCCGGAACGGTCACGAACAACGGCAGGCAGCCGGTCACGGGCGCCGAGGTGGGCCTGCGGGTGGGATCGGCGCTCAGCGGGCGCAGCCAGCTCGACGCCATCGCCAAGCGCAGCCGATACGTCCCGGGCGCCGACGGCACGGAGATCGCCGACAAGTACCGTGCGAAGTTCTCCCGGCTCGCCCCGGGCGTCCCGGAGACCTTCAGCCTCTCCGTACCGGTGAAGGACCTCAACCTCGGCGAGGACGGCGTCTACGAGCTCGGAGTCGCCCTGACCGGGCAGACCGCCGCACAGCCGTATGCGCACGTCATGGGCATCGAGCGGACCTTCCTGCCCTGGCAGCCCGAGGCCGCCGACACCAAGACCAAGCTCACCTATCTCTGGCCGCTGATCTCGACCACGCATCTGACGGCCGAGACGGGCTCCGACGAGCAGCAGACCCGCGTCTTCGCCGACGACTCGCTGGCCAAGGAGATCTCGCCCGGCGGCCGCCTGGACCAGATGCTGTCTCTGGGCTCCACCCTGGATGTCACCTGGGTGGTCGATCCGGACCTGCTGGCCTCGGTCGACGCGATGACCAGGCCGTACCGCCTCAAGGGCCCGCACGGCACCACGACGCCGGGCAAGAACCAGGCCGTCGCCAAGCAGTGGCTCAACAAGCTCGAGACGACCGTCAAGGACAAGAAGGTCGTCGCCCTGCCCTTCGCCGACCCCGACCTGGCCTCCCTCGCCCACAACGGCAAGAACGTCTCCGGCTCGCTCAGCTACCTCAAGGGCGCCACCGATGTGGCGTCGATCACGGTGGAGACCGTGCTCCATATGAAGCCGGCCACGGACTTCGCCTGGCCGGCGGACGGCGCGATCGACCCGTCGGTCGTCGACGTCGCCACCTCGGCCGGTGCCGACACGGTGATCGCCCGCAGCGACAGCATGCGGGACTACCGGAGGCTGTCCTACACGCCGAACGCGGCACGGCCCATCGGCGGCGGCACGACCGCGGTGGTGTCCGACGCACGGCTGTCGACCGCCTTCGAGGGCGACATGACGCAGGCCGAGGACTCCACGCTCGCCGTGCAGCGGTTCCTCGCCCAGAGCCTGATGGTGACCCTCCAGGCCCCGGAGAAGCAGCGCTCCCTCGTCGTCGCCCCCCAGCGCATGCCGTCCGCGAGCCAGGCCCAGTCCATGGCGAAGGCCCTGCAGGGGCTCGGTGACGGCCGCTGGTCCCAGCCCGAGGACCTGACGGCAGCCGCGAAGGAGAAGCCGGACCCGGGCGCCACCACCCAGGTTCCGTCGACCTCGGTCTACCCGTCGGCACTGCGCAAGCAGGAGCTGCCCACCTCGGCGTTCGAGGACGTCAAGAAGACCCAGGCCAAGCTGGAGAGCTTCAAGGTCATCCTCACCAGCCCTGACCGGGTGGTGACCCCCTTCGGCCGGGCCATCGACCGCGAGATGTCCACCTCCTGGCGCGGTCGGCCCACCGAGTCGAGCGACTTCCGCCAGTCGGTCCAGCGCTACCTCTCGGTCCTCACGCAGAGCGTTCAGCTGATCCAGAAGTCGGAGACCAAGCTCTCCGGGCGCAGTGCCACCATCCCCGTAACGGTCCAGAACAACCTGTTCCAAGGGGTCGACCACCTCGTCCTGCGGCTGACCTCGACGAAGCCGACACGTCTCAAGATCGTCGACGGCCCATACTCCGAGCAGTCCGTGAAGATCGCGGGCGGTCGCGCCCAGTCACTGAAGTTCACCACATCGGCCAACGCCAACGGCCCGGTCGATGTGATCGCGCAGCTGTACACCGAGGACGGCATCGCCTACGGCAAGCCGGTCCAGTTCAAGGTGAACGTCACCGAGATCACCCCGACGGTGATGCTGGTCATCGCCGGCGGCGTGCTGCTGCTCGTCCTCGCCGGTTTCAGGATGTACACGCAGCGCAAGCGTGCTGCTGCCCGCCGGGAGGCGGAGGATGCCGGAAACGCCCCTGAGGGGGAGAGCGACCCCGAAGGGGAGTCGGGTGACCGGTCCGGGGCAGGCGACCCGGAGCAGCCGAGTGACCCGACACCGGACACCGCATCGGAAAGCGCCGACGCGTCCGGCCCGAATGAGAGAGTGGACCGTTGAGCGATGTCGTGGCCCGTGGGCCCGGGGACGATGAGGTGGGGTAACGATGAACGCGCCGTACAACGGTGACCGCGAGGGCGCGGGCGGCTCCGCCTCGCCCGACGGCCCGCACCCCGGCACGCCCGAGCCCGGCCAGGTGCCACCGCAGCCCGCTGCGGACGTGTACCTCCAGGACGCCTACGACCAGGACCCCTATCGCGGGCAGGACCTCGCGGCCCAGGACCCCGTGACCGAGGCGCTCTACGACCGCGCCGCGCACCCTCCGCCGCCGCCCGGCGCCTACCACGACCCTCAGCAGCTCTACGCGCAGCCGCAGAGCGGCCAGTACACCCCGGACCCCCGTGTGTGGGCGCAGACGCCGCCGCCGGAGCCGTCCGGGCCGATGCGGCATCTGCCGTTCGGCGAGGACGCCCGTACGACGCAGTTCGTGGGCGTCGACGACCTCGTCTCGCACTCGGCCGAGGAGCGCCACGAGCCGGACGCCTTCGCGCATCTGCTGCGGGACCAGCAGGGCGGTCCGAGCCGCCCGCTCACCGAGGCCGCAGCGGTCCCCGCGCCGTCCCCGGCGCCCCTGACCCCGCCGACGGCGCCCCCCACGCCCCGCAAGGGCAAGGCGTCGGGCCTTCTGAAGTCCAGCGCGGTCATGGCGGCGGGAACGCTCGTGTCCCGCCTCACCGGCTTCATCCGCTCCGCGCTGATCGTCTCGGCCCTGGGTGTCGGCCTGCTCGGTGACACCTTCCAGGTCGCGTACCAGCTGCCGACGATGATCTACATCCTCACCGTCGGCGGCGGCCTGAACTCCGTCTTCGTGCCGCAGCTCGTGCGTGCGATGAAGGAGGACGACGACGGCGGCGAGGCGTACGCCAACCGGCTGCTGACGGTCGTGATGGTGGCGCTCGGCGCGCTGACCGCACTCGGTATCGTCGCGGCTCCGCTGCTGATCAGGCTGCTGTCGAACCCAGTGGCCAGCGACCCTGCGGCCAATCAGGTCGGTGTCACCTTCGTCCGTTACTTCCTGCCCTCGATCTTCTTCATGGGCGTCCACGTGGTGATGGGCCAGGTCCTGAACGCGCGCGGGAAGTTCGGCGCGATGATGTGGACGCCGGTCCTCAACAACGTCGTGATCATCGTGACCCTCGGCATGTTCATCTGGGTGTACGGCACCGCGGCCAACTCCGGCATGAAGGTCACGACCATCCCGCCGGAGGGCCAGCGGCTGCTCGGCATCGGCGTACTGCTGGGCCTGGTCGTGCAGGCGCTCGCGATGATCCCGTACCTGCGGGAGACCGGGTTCCGGCTGCGCCTGCGCTTCGACTGGAAGGGCCACGGCCTGGGCAAGGCGGCCATGCTCGCCAAGTGGACCGTGCTCTTCGTCCTCGCCAACCAGGCCGGCGCGATCGTCGTCTCCCAGCTCTCCACCGCCGCGGGCAAGCACTCCTCCGTCGACGGCACCGGCTTCGCCGCCTACGCCAACGCCCAGCTCATCTGGGGCCTGCCGCAGGCCATCATCACCGTCTCGCTGATGGCGGCCCTGCTGCCGCGGATCTCCCGCTCGGCCGCCGAGGGCGACGCCGGGGCCGTCCGGGACGACATCTCCCAGGGGCTGCGCACCACGGCCGTCGCGATCGTGCCCGTCGCGTTCGGCTTCGTCGCGCTCGGCATCCCGATGTGCACGCTGATCTTCGGCTCCTCCGGCACCGACGAGGCCACCAACATGGGCTACATGCTCATGGCCTTCGGTCTCGGCCTGATTCCGTACTCCGTGCAGTACGTCGTGCTGCGCGCCTTCTACGCGTACGAGGACACCCGAACCCCCTTCTACAACACGGTTATTGTCGCCGCCGTCAACGCCGGCGCCTCTGCGCTCTGCTACTTCGTCCTCCCGGCCCGCTGGGCCGTGGTCGGCATGGCCGCCTCGTACGGCCTCGCCTACGCGATCGGTGTCGGTGTCGCCTGGAACCGGCTGCGCAAGCGGCTGGGAGGCGACCTGGACGGTGCGCGGGTGGTGCGGACGTACGCCAGACTCGGCATCGCGTCGGTGCCTGCGGCCCTGCTCAGCGGCGCGGCCTGCTACGGGGTCGGCCGGACCCTGGGACAGGGCGCCGGGGGCTCGCTGCTGGCCCTCCTCGGCGGCGGTGCGGCCCTGCTGGGCATCTTCTTCGTCGCCGCACGGCGTATGCGGATCGAAGAGCTCAACTCACTGGTCGGTATGGTGCGCGGACGACTGGGTCGCTGAGTCGGGGGCATCCGCACAACCATCGTCCGCCGCCGTGTGTCGTGCATAGCGCCGGACTGTGGGCACAATTGGCTTTGGCGTCGCAGGGAACGCAACGGATGGGGAGGCAGGAACGACGGTGGCGGAACGGAGCACGGCTGCCGTCGACGTGGCAGACAACAGTGGTGACGAGCCGCTGTCCGCGAAGGCGGAGGAAGCCACGGCCGACGGGGCGGCCCAGACCCGGAATCGGGACGAGGCGAGCGAGGACGCGGACAGGACCGGCGACGTGAGCGGCGCCGCCGAGCCGTCGCCGCCCGAGTTGCACAGCGGGCACAAGCTCGCCAGACGCTACCGACTCGAGGAGTGCGTCACCCGTCTGGACGGCTTCAGCAGTTGGCGTGCGGTGGACGAGAAACTCCGCCGCGCGGTCGGTGTGCATCTGCTGCCCGCCGATCACCCGCGGGGACGTTCGGTGCTGGCCGCCGCCCGGTCCTCGGCGCTGCTCGGCGACCCCCGTTTCGTGCAGGTACTGGACGCGGTCGAGGAGAACGACCTCGTCTACGTGGTGCACGAGTGGCTGCCGGACGCCACGGAGCTGACAACGTTGCTCGCCTCGGGTCCGCTCGAGGCGTACGAGGCCTATCAGATGGTCAGTCAGGTCGCCCAGGCCATGGCCGCCGCGCACCGCGAGGGCCTGGCCCATCTGCGGCTGACGCCTGGCGCCGTCCTGCGCACCTCGTCCGGCCAGTGGCGGGTCCGCGGCCTCGCGGTGAACGCCGCTCTGCGCGGCATCAGCTCGGACACCCCGCAGCGCACCGACACCGAGGCGATCGGGGCACTGCTGTACGCGGCCCTGACGCAGCGCTGGCCGTACGAGAGCGACGCGCACGGGCTCTCCGGGCTGCCCAAGGGCGTCGGCCTCATCGCGCCGGACCAGGTGCGGGCAGGCATCCACCGTGGCCTGTCGGAGCTGGCGATGCGGGCGCTCGTCAACGACGGGGCCACCGCCTCGCGCCAGGAGCTCCCGTGCACCACGCCCGAGGACCTGGTGAAGGCGATCGGCGAGCTGCCGCGTATCCGGCCGCCGGAGCCCGCGTTCACTGCGCCGCCGGAGTACCAGCGCACGACGTACCAGCAGGGCTCCTACGGCCGCCCCAGCGCGGCCCCTGCGAGCGCCACGCAGCCCGTCGTGGCCTCTCCGCCCCCTCCGCTGCAGAGCCGCACCGGCAAGGCCCTCAAATGGGCCGTCTCGGCGCTTCTCATCGCCGCCCTGGGTCTCGGCAGCTGGCAGCTGGCGGAGGCGCTCATGGACCGCAGCAAGCAGCAGAAGCCGACCCCGGCACAGAGCTCCGACGGCAACGGCAAGAATCCCGCAAAGAAGAATCCGGGCAAGCCACTCAAGATCGAGAACGCCGTCGAGTTCACGCCCAGCGGCTCCGGCATCCAGGAAAGTCAGGTACCGCTGGCCATAGACAACGACCCCGGGACTGCTTGGGTAACGCCGCACTACACCGGCTACCCGAACTTCGGGAATCTGCCCAGCCGTAAGCAGGGCAGCGGGATCATCGTCGACCTCGGCAGTGTGAAGGCCGTCTCGGGCCTGGACATCGCGCTCTATCGCCCCGGTCAGACGGTGGAGGTACTGGCAGCCGACGCCGGGGCCTCGTCGCCGTCCGGGCTGGCGGACTTCCCGACTCGGCTCACGAAACTGGGTAAGGCCGGTTCGAGCGTTAGTGCCACGCTCGACAAGGCGGTGAAGACCAGGTACGTGCTGGTCCACATCACCTCGCTGCCTCCCGAGGGCGGAGACCAGTACCGTGGCGGGATTTCCGAGATCAAGGTTCTAGGGTAGTTATCACCACTTTGGGGGAGGTTTGATGACGGATGGCGTCGCGTCCCGTGACGCGAGCGATCGCGACCTCCTCGCCCGCCACGTCGCGGGCGATCCCGATGCCTTCGGCGAGCTTGTGCGCCGGCATCGGGATCGGCTGTGGGCGGTGGCACTGCGGACGCTCGGCGACCGGGAGGAAGCCGCAGACGCGGTGCAGGACGCCTTCGTCTCGGCCTTCCGGGCCGCGCACACCTTCCGCGGGCAGTCCGCCGTCACGACCTGGCTGCACCGGATCACGGTGAACGCCTGCCTCGACCGGGCCCGCAAAGCGGCATCCCGCAAGACCTCCCCCGTCGACGACACCGAGCGCCTGGAGCAGCTCCTGGAGCCGGAGGAATCCGCTTCTGCTCCCGCCGAGCGCAATGATCTCCACCGCGAGGTGGCCGAGGCACTCGGCGCCCTGCCGCCCGACCAGCGGGCCGCCCTGGTCCTGGTGGACATGCACGGCTATCCGGTCGCCGAAGCCGCCCGGATGCTCGACGTCCCCACCGGAACGGTGAAGAGCCGCTGTGCCCGCGGACGAGCCAGACTGCTGCCGCTGCTCACCCATCTACGCCCGGGTCGGGGGGACAGCGGCGGACGCGAAAGGTTGAAGCCCGGCGAAAACAGGAACCAGACTCAGGGGTCATCCGTCCCACCCGCAGTAGGTCCTCAGGGGACGGGCACGGAGCGTCCCGGGGACACCGGTCCAAGTGATTCAGCTGCCGTGAAGGGCGGAGGTGGGCGAGCGTGACATCCACGACCGACACGGCCGGGCACCCGGAGGTCGAGGAGATCTCCGACCTCTCCGAAGGCCTCCTCGCCCCTGCCCGCGCCTCCGAAGTACGGCACCATCTGGACGGCTGCGACCTGTGCGGCGATGTCCTGGCGTCGCTGGAGGAGATCCGCGGGCTTCTGGGCACGCTTCCCGGGCCCACGCGTATGCCGGCCGATGTGGCGGAGCGGATCGATGCGGCGCTCGCCGCCGAGGCGCTGCTGACGGCTTCGGCGCCCATGGCCGAGCCGGATTCCGGAGCAACCGCGGCCCATGTTTCACGTGAAACATCGATCTCCGGCACTCCTGCGGACACAAACTCCCCCGCCCCCACAGCTGCTCCGGCCACGACGCCCGCGCCCGGCGGACCGTCGAGCCGACCCGTCGGCCGGCCCCGCGGCGCCACCGGCCCGGGCCGCACGCGCAACAGCCGCAGAGGACGCCGCCGTACCGTCACCCTCGGCGCGGTCTTCACGGCCGCAGCGCTCGGTCTGGGCACGCTGCTCGTCCAGTCCCTCGGAGGCAACGGATCGAACGGCGCCCACAAGCCGACGCACCAGGTGTCCGAGAGCGCGCTCGCCTTCTCCGAGGGGAAGCTCCAGGGGCAGGTGGCCGATCTCCTCGGCAAGGGATCGGCCTCGGCCGAGTCCAACTCCGGCCAGCCGTCCTTCGACCTTCGCTCCAGCCCCCGGACCCCCAGGAACATGCCGCTCCGGGAAACCGGGACGGCCACATCGGTCCCGGACTGTGTGCAACGCGGTATCGGCCGCACCGAAGCGCCGCTCGCTGCCGAGCAGGGCACCTACAACGGCACACGGGCCTACCTGGTGGTGCTTCCGCACACGAGCGACGTCACACGGGTCTCGGCCTACGTCGTGGACGCCTCCTGCGCCGGGAAGCCGTCGTCGCCTCCGGGGAAGGTGCTCCTCAAGCAGTCCTACAAGCGCCAGTAGATCCCGTCTCACGGCCCCGTCAGAAGCACAGGACCCGACGGCGGCGCCCGATTCCCGACAGTGGATTCCAGCACGACTTCACCTGGTCGGCGTAACCCCACCCACCGCACTGACACACGGTCCGGAGGCACGGTCACGTCGGGAATGCGCGCCCCTTAGGATCCGTTGGGTGGGGTGAGGGTCCTGACACGGACTCGCACCAGCAGTACGCAGCAGTCCCCAGAGACGAGGAATCAAGCCGTGAGCGACGTCCGTAACGTGATCATCATCGGCTCCGGGCCCGCCGGCTACACGGCGGCGCTGTACACCGCGCGCGCGTCGCTGAAGCCGCTGGTCTTCGAGGGCGCCGTCACCGCGGGCGGTGCGCTGATGAACACCACCGAGGTCGAGAACTTCCCCGGCTTCCGGGACGGCATCATCGGCCCCGAACTCATGGACAACATGCGCGCCCAGGCCGAGCGCTTCGGTGCCGAACTGGTGCCGGACGACGTCGTCGCCGTCGACCTCTCCGGAGACATCAAGACCGTCACGGACACCGCCGGAACCGTCCACCAGGCCAAGGCCATCATCGTTGCTACCGGCTCGCAGCACCGCAAGCTCGGCCTGCCGAACGAGGACGCGCTCTCCGGCCGTGGCGTCTCGTGGTGCGCCACGTGTGACGGCTTCTTCTTCAAGGACCAGGACATCGCCGTGATCGGCGGCGGCGACACCGCGATGGAGGAGGCCACCTTCCTCTCGCGCTTCGCCAAGTCCGTGACGGTCGTGCACCGCCGGGACAGCCTGCGCGCCTCCAAGGCGATGCAGGACCGCGCCTTCGCGGACCCGAAGATCAAGTTCGTCTGGGACAGCGAGGTCGCCGAGATCCACGGTGACCAGAAGCTCTCCAGTCTGACGCTGCGCAACGTCAAGACGGGCACTACGTCCGAGCTGCCGGTGACCGGCCTGTTCATCGCGATCGGCCACGACCCGCGCACGGAGCTCTTCAAGGGCACGCTCGACCTGGATGACGAGGGCTACCTCAAGGTCGATGCGCCCTCGACCCGGACGAACCTCACCGGGGTGTTCGGCGCCGGCGATGTCGTGGACCACACGTACCGCCAGGCAATCACCGCGGCCGGCACCGGCTGCTCCGCCGCACTCGACGCCGAGCGCTTCCTCGCCGCTCTCGCGGACGGCGAGAACGCCGTAGCCGCTGCTGTCTGACCCCCACCCGCCTCACGCATCACCTAGATAAGGAGCCCCGCCGTGGCCGGCACCCTGAAGAACGTGACCGACGCTTCCTTCGACGAGGACGTCCTCAAGAGCGACAAGCCCGTCCTGGTGGACTTCTGGGCCGCCTGGTGCGGTCCCTGCCGTCAGATCGCGCCCTCCCTGGAGGCGATCGCTGCCGAGCACGGCGACAAGATCGAAATCGTCAAGCTGAACATCGACGAGAACCCGGCCACCGCGGCCAAGTACGGCGTCATGTCGATCCCGACCCTGAACGTCTACCAGGGCGGTGAGGTCGCGAAGACCATCGTCGGCGCCAAGCCGAAGGCCGCAATCGTGCGCGACCTGGAGGAGTTCATCGCCGAGTAACTCGCGGCGTTGTTTCACGTGAAACACGAATGGGCCAACCCTCACGGGTTGGCCCATTCGCATATCAGCGGTCCCACGCCGAACGGTGTCAGAGCGGCCGAAGCGCGGGCTCCTTCTGGACCGCACCGAGCAGCCGGTCCAGAGCCAGCTCCACGTCCTCTTTCCAGGAGAGCGTCGTCCGCAGCTCCAGCCGGAGCCTCGGATACGTCGGGTGCGGGCGCACCGTCTTGAAGCCGACCGCCAGCAGATGGTCGGCCGGCAGTACACATGCCGGTTCCTTCCACTGGGCATGCCCGAAGGCTTCGATGGCTTTGAAGCCGCGCCGCAGCAGATCCTTCGCGACCGTCTGCACCATGACACGGCCGAGTCCCTGCCCCTGATATCCGGGCGAGATCCACGCCGTCATCAGCTGCACGGCATCGGGCGACACAGGGCTTGTGGGGAACGCGGTGGAGCGTGGCACATAGGCGGGCGGCGCGTAGAGCACAAAGCCCACGGGGACGTCGTCGACATAGACGACCCGGCCGCACGAGCCCCACTCCAGGAGGACCGCGGAGATCCAGGCCTCCTTCTCCAGTTCGGGAGTTCCCGCCTTTACCGCGGCCTGGCCGCTGACCGGATCCAGCTCCCAGAAGACGCATGTGCGACAGCGCTTGGGGAGATCCGGAAGGTTGTCCAGCGTGAGCGGTACGAGACGACGCCCCATGACGGCAGTTCCTCACTTCCTCCGTCCGCCGCTTCATACGCGGCTGTCAGAGCACTCCGTTCCCGGAGCAGGCTTCCGACGAACCCTCCAACGGCCCCCAGCCCCAGGCCGGCTGCCATCAGTCCGGTGCGGCTCACCATTCGCATGACCCCCGCCTCCCCTATGAGGTGCCTTCAGGTGGATGCGCCATACCCGCTCGCATCGTAACCAGCCTGCGATTCCATCGAAACTGTAAGAAAGCAAAGAGCGAGCCGTGTTCCGGCACAGACCGGACAAGGCTCGCTCTTGTGCGATGAGCCGGAGGGGAAAAGCATCCCGCAGCCCTAGGAGAGTGGCCCGGGGGGACGCCGTGCACGCTGCCGACGCACCCCCATGAGGACTCAGGATTCGGCGTCGTCCTCCGCGGACTCCGAGGCATCCTGCTGGAGAACGCGGCCCTCACCCGGCGCAAGCGTGCCGAGGATCCGGTCCAGGTCCTCCATGGAGGCGAACTCGACGACGATCTTGCCCTTCTTCTGGCCGAGGTCGACCTTCACACGGGTCTCGAAGCGATCCGAGAGGCGCGTGGCGAGCTCCGACAGTGCGGGCGACAGCCGCCCTCCGGCACGAGGACCCTTGGGCCTCGGCGTGCTCTGAGGCCGGGACCCCATGAGGGTGACGATCTCCTCCACCGCACGCACGGAGAGACCCTCGGCGACGATCCGGTGGGCCAGCCGGTCCTGCTCCTCCGAGTCCTCGACGGAGAGCAGGGCCCTCGCATGGCCGGCGGAGAGCACTCCGGCAGCGACACGCCGCTGCACAGCAGGGGAGAGCTTCAGCAGGCGCAGCGTGTTGGAGACCTGCGGGCGGGACCGCCCGATGCGGTCAGCCAGCTGGTCGTGCGTGCAGTTGAAGTCCCTCAGCAACTGGTCGTAGGCGGCGGCCTCTTCCAGCGGGTTGAGCTGGGCACGGTGCAGGTTCTCCAGCAGGGCGTCCAGGAGAAGCTTCTCGTCCTCCGTGGCCCGCACGATCGCCGGAATCCGCTCGAGTCCCGCCTCACGGCAGGCCCGCCAGCGCCGCTCGCCCATGATGAGCTCGTAGCGGCCCGACTCCACCTGTCGTACGACGACCGGCTGGAGAAGTCCCACCTCCTGGATGGAGGTCACGAGTTCGGCGAGGGCGTCCTCGTCGAACACCTCACGCGGCTGGCGCGGGTTGGGGGAGATGGAGTCCAGCGGCACCTCGGCGAAGTGAGCACCGGCGGGCCGGTCCAGCCCGTCGACGAGACCGGTCCCAGGCTCCTCTGTTTCACGGGAAACAGAGCCCTGCGACAGGGTGGCCATCTTGGCAGCGGCCACTCCTCGCTCGGCGGTGAGCACGGACGCGGGGCCCCCCGGGGTGGAGGCGCCTCCCACGGCCGGTGGCGCCTTCTCCGGTGTCGGGGCCGCGGGGATCAGGGCGCCAAGCCCCCTTCCCAGCCCCCTTCGTCGCTCACTCACTGGATCCCCTCCGCCATGCTTTGCTGTTCGTTCTGAATGCCCACGTGGCCCTGGGCGTCGTAGTGCACTCCGACTCCACGCAGCGCGATCTCCCTCGCCGCCTCCAGGTACGAAAGTGCGCCACTGGAACCTGGATCGTAAGTCAGGACCGTCTGCCCGTAGCTCGGGGCCTCGGAGATACGGACCGAGCGGGGAATGCTCGTCCGCAGGACCTCCTCACCGAAGTGGTTGCGCACCTCGTCGGCGACCTGCGAGGCCAGCCGCGTCCTGCCGTCGTACATCGTGAGCAGGATCGTCGAGACATGGAGGGCCGGGTTGAGATGGCCGCGCACCAGGTCGACATTGCGGAGGAGCTGTCCCAGGCCTTCCAGGGCGTAGTACTCGCACTGGATAGGGATCAGTACCTCTGCTCCTGCCACCAGAGCGTTGACGGTCAGAAGGCCGAGCGACGGTGGGCAGTCGATCAGGACGTAGTCCAGCGGCTGCTCGTACGACTGGATCGCACGCTGCAGCCGGCTCTCCCGGGCCACCAGGGAGACCAGTTCGATCTCCGCACCGGCGAGATCGATCGTGGCGGGGGCGCAGAAGAGACCCTCGACATCCGGGACGGGCTGGACCACGTCGGAGAGCGGCTTGCTGTCGATCAGCACGTCGTAGATCGATGGAACTTCGGCGTGGTGATCGATTCCCAGCGCAGTGGAGGCGTTGCCCTGGGGGTCGAGGTCGACCACCAGGACACGGGCGCCATGCAAGGCCAAGGACGCGGCGAGGTTCACCGTCGTCGTGGTCTTGCCCACGCCGCCCTTCTGGTTGGCGACGACCATGACGCGGGTCTGCTCGGGGCGTGGGAGGCCCTCGCCGGCGCGGCCGAGAGCTTCCACTGCCAGTTGGGCAGCACGACCGATAGGGGTGTCGTCCATCGGAGGCGGTGTTTCACGTGAAACATCCGCCCCCGCCGACTCGGTACGGGGACCGGGGACCGGATCGGTCATCGGTCCCGCGATGTTGGCGTCGGACCGCAAGGATTCACTCTCCTCGACTTCAGGCTCGCAATGAACAGAGCCTCCCATGCCTTTGGGGTCGTGAACCAGCGAGGCCCGGTGTTCTGTGGAGAAATCCACCTCTGTGGACAACTCCGTGCCCTCCCCGGGGGAACCCAGGGAGCCCAAGGGCCGACGGTCTCGGGGCTCGGCCGCAGCGCGGCCGCGACTGATGATGCCATGCAGCAGTGAGCGACGTTTCACGTGAAACACGATGCCCAGCTGCCCGGACCGCATCTTGGAGACACTCCGAGATGCGTAGGTTGGGCAGCTTGTGTGGAGTACGCCGACACGGCCACGTCATTGCTGTGACGTACGCCTCGGATGCCGACTCTGCTCAGTAGCGCCGGGCGCGTCCCGTCCGGCCCCACCCTCGCGGTCTACGCTCAGCGACGACGCCGCGCGCGCCCCGTCCGGGCGGCCTTGGCACGCTTGGCGGCGAAACGGACACCGCCGGGGCTCTCGCCGACCTCGACCCGCACGACCGTGGAGAGCGGATCAACGATGCCCTCTCCGACATGCAGCACCGAGATGTTCTCGGCGCCCAGCTTGCTCAGCGCGGCGCCCGCGCTCTTGATCTCTTCCTCGGCGGTGTCGCCCTTGAGTGCCAGCATCTCGCCGTACGGCCGCAGCAGCGGGACGCCCCAGGTCGCCAGACGATCCAGCGGAGCGACGGCGCGTGCCGTGACGACATGGACCGGCGGGAACTTGCCCAGCACCTCTTCGGCGCGGCCGCGGACGACCGTCACATGGTCCAGGCCGAGCAGCTCGACGACCTCGGTGAGGAAATTCGTACGGCGGAGCAGGGGCTCAAGGAGCGTGATCTTGAGGTCCGGGCGGACGAGGGCCAGCGGGATACCGGGCAGACCGGCGCCGGAGCCCACATCGCAGACGGTCACGCCCTCGGGTACGACCTCGGACAGCACCGCGCAGTTCAACAGGTGCCGCTCCCACAGCCGGGGCACTTCCCGGGGACCGATCAGACCGCGCTTCACTCCCGCGTCGGCCAGCAGCTCCGCATACCGGACTGCGTCCGGGAAGCGCTCACCGAATACCCTCCGGGCCTGTTCCGGAGCCGGGGGGAGCTCCACTGCCTCCGTCACGGGAACCGTCCTTCCGTACCGCACTGGGTGCTGACTATCAGGCTGACAAAGATCGGCCCCGTCTGCGCAACAGACGGGGCCGGGAAAACGATGTGCCGGTCAGGCAGGGAGCACGACGACGAAGCGCTGCGGCTCCTCGCCCTCGGACTCGCTGCGCAGCCCCGCGGCCTTGACCGCGTCGTGCACGACCTTGCGCTCGAACGGGCTCATCGGATTGAGCTTGACCGGCTCGCCGCTGCTCTTCGCCTCGGCGGCGGCCTTGGCGCCCAGCTCGGTGAGTTCCTCGCGCTTCTTGGCTCGGTAGCCCGCGATGTCCAGCATCAGGCGGCTGCGGTCACCGGTCTCCCGGTGCACCGCGAGGCGGGTCAGCTCCTGGAGGGCTTCCAGGACCTCCCCGTCACGGCCGACCAGCTTCTGCAGATCACGGCTGCTCGCGTCGCTGACGATCGAGACAGCGGCCCGGTCGGCCTCGACGTCCATGTCGATGTCGCCGTCGAGGTCGGCGATGTCCAGCAGACCCTCGAGGTAGTCCGCCGCGATCTCGCCCTCCTGCTCCAGGCGGGTCAGGGTGTCGCCACCCTCGGCAGCGGCGGAGGTGGTGCCTTCCGTCACGGGATGGACTCCTTCTTACTTCTTGGACGGGTGCTTGGGCTGACCCTTGCGCTGTCCGGACTGGGCTTTGCTGCGTGCACCGACACCGGGCTTGGGGCCCGCCGGCTTCGCCGCGGAGGGGTTGTCCTGCGGATCGTCCTTCTCCGCCGTCTCGGCACCCGCGGACTTCGCGAGGCTGGGACCGGCCTGGCGCTGCGACTTGGTCTGCCGCTTGGGCTGCTGCCGCTTGGCAGCGGCTCCCGTGGCCTGCGTGGTCTCCACACCATCCGTGTCGACCGCGACGGCACTCGCCACGACGGAGCCGTCGGCTTGGGCCGCCAGACCCGACTTGCCGAGACCGGTGACGAACTTGCGCTCGAACTCGTTGCGGTCTCGGCCCTTGGCGACGATGGCCTTGACGATGGCGCGCTCACGGCGGTTACGGGTCTTGCCGTGGTGCGCAACGTGCTTCTGGAGACGCTCCAGGTACGCGGCCTGGGCCTTGGAGCCCGGGGTCGGGTTGTTGTGGATCACGTACATCTGCTGGCCCATGGTCCACACGTTGGTGGTCAGCCAGTAGATCAGGACACCGACCGGGAACCGGATGCCGAAGAAGGCGAAGATGACGGGGAAGACGTACATCAGCATCTTCTGCTGCTGCATGAACGGCGTCTTCACCGTGGTGTCGACGTTCTTCGTCATCAGCTGGCGCTGCGTGTAGAACTGCGACAGCGACATCATGACGATCATGACCGCGGTGACCACGCGCACATTGGTCAGATCGGCGCCCAGAGCGGCGACCTGGTCCGCGCTGTCCAGGAACTTCGCGGCGAGCGGGGCACCGAAGATGTGGGCCTTCTGCGCGCTCTCCAGCAGCGGCTGGTCGATGACGCCGATCGTCTTGCCCGAGGCGATGCCGTTGAGCACGTGGTACAGGGCGAAGAAGAACGGGGACTGCGCCAGGATGGGAAGGCACGAGGAGAGCGGGTTGGTGCCCGCATCCTTGTACAGCTTCATCATCTCTTCGGACTGGCGCTGCTTGTCGTTCTTGTAGCGCTCCTGGATCTTCTTCATCTCGGGCTGCAGCGTCTGCATCGCCCGAGTGGCCTTGATCTGCTTCACGAAGAGCGGGATCAGGCAGATTCGGATCAGGATCACCAGGGACACGATCGACAGACCCCAGGCCCAGCCCGAGTTAGGGCCGAAAATCGCACCGTACAGCGAGTGGAACTGCACGATGACCCAGGAGACGGGTGTCGTGATGAAGCTGAACAGACTGGCAATCGTGTCCACTAATCAGGCTCCTTGAGCATGGGACGGGGTCTCGGCGGCCGGGCTCGAGGGGTCAGGACCCGAGGGGCCGGTAGCGGCGGCCCCGGAGGGTTCGCCGGCGGCGGAGGGCCCGCCCTTGCGTGCGCTCCAGGCGTTGCGCAGCAGTTCGTGCCACCTGGGACGCTTGCGCGGCGGTACGTGGTCGACACCACCCAGTGACCAGGGGTTGCATCGGAGGAGGCGCCAGGCGGTGAGCGCCGTGCCCTTGATCGCACCGTGCTGGTCGATGGCCTGGTAGCCGTAGTGGGAACACGACGGGTAGTACTTGCACACCGGCCCGAGCAGCGGGCTGATGGTCCACTGGTACAGCTTGATGAGAGCCAGCAGCGGGTACTTCATCGCGCGCCCCCTCCCAGTAGCCGCTGAAGTGCGGCATCCAGGTCTCGGGCCAGCTGAGCGTGGTCGGCGTCGCCCGCACCGGGCAGCGCTCGTACGACTACCAGGCTACCGGGGGGCAACTGGGGCAGTCGTTCACGCATCAGATGGCGAAGCCTGCGCTTCACGGTATTGCGTATGACCGCGCCACCCACTGCCTTGCTCACGACGAAACCCGCACGCGACAGGGGAGCGCTCTCCCCAGGCGCGTGCGGGTCCGTGGCACCGCTGCGTAGGTGGACGACGAGAAGCGGGCGTCCGGCCCGGCGTCCTCGGCGTACCGCGGTCGCGAAGTCCTCGCGCCGCCTCAGCCGATGCTCGACAGGCAGCACGACGTCATGACCTGTCGAGATCAGGCGGACAGGCGGGCGCGACCCTTGCCACGGCGGGACGCGAGAATCGCGCGGCCGGCACGGGTGCGCATACGCAGCCGGAAGCCGTGGGTCTTCGCGCGACGACGGTTGTTCGGCTGGAAGGTGCGCTTGCTCACTCGGGGGCTCCAGTAATGAATCGGTGGGTGGCGGGGTGTCGCCTGGCTGTCACCGTGCGCCCACGAGTAGCTCGCAATACGCCCGAGTGCACCGCTTTCCCGATCACAGGAACGTGATCTTTGCCCATCGGAGGCAGGCGGCAGCAGCCATCGACAACTCGACCTGGTTACGGTACGCGGGGCCCCGCCGTCCGGTCAAACCAGCGACGGTGTACGAGACACTATGCACAGGCTGTGGACAACAACTTGAACCGCACCCGTTGCCCTGACTACCGTGACTGAACTCCGATTCGTTCCCTTCCCACCACCCCATCCGATCCGTTCCCACCGCCCGGATCCGGTGTACCGACCCGTCCTGAGAACCACACGTTCGTGGGACCTGCGAGAGAGCGTGCCCTGTGGCTGACGTACCTGCCGATCTTGCCGCAGTGTGGCCACGAGTACTCGAGCAGCTCCTCGGTGAAGGCCGTGGGCAGGGCGTCGAGGCCAAGGACGAGCACTGGATCAGGCGCTGTCAGCCGCTGGCGCTGGTCGCCGACACCGCGCTGCTCGCCGTGCCGAACGAATTCGCCAAGGGTGTCCTGGAGGGCCGGCTCGCCCCGGTCGTCAGCGAGACGCTGAGCCGTGAGTGCGGGCGTCCGATCCGGATCGCGATCACCGTGGACGACTCCGCGGGCGAGCCGCCCGCCCCCGTGGCGCCGCAGCAGCGCTACGAGGAGCCCGAACTGCCCTCGGGGCCCGGTCAGGGCCGCGACGCGTACGACGCCTACGGCCGCCGCCCCGGGGCCGACCGCGCCCCGGGCCGCCAGGACCTGCCCGTCGCCCGTCCCGCGTACCCGGACTACCAGCGCCCCGAGCCCGGCGCCTGGCCACGGCCGCAGGACGACTACGGGTGGCAGCAGCCGCGGCTCGGCTTCCCCGACCGCGATCCGTACGCCACCCCGGGACAGCAGTCGCAGCGCGACTACCGTCCGCAGCCGGAGCGTTCCGCCTATGAGCCGGAGCGCCCGTCCTACGACGGCGAGCGCCCCTCCTACGACTCCGATCGCCCCCCGTACGACACCGACCGTCCGTCCTACGACACGGACCGTGCGGGGTTCGACGGCGACCGCGGGTCCTTCGACTCCGAGCGTGCCCCGTACGACGGACAGCGCTTCGACGACCCCAGGAGCGACCGCCGGGACCTCCCCGACGTGCCCGGAAGCGGTACGCGCGGGGGCCCCGGTGCGCACGGCGGTGGAGCCGGCGGCCCGATGCCGGCGGGCGGGGCCCCCGGTCCGGTGGGCGCCCAGCCCGCACCGGCGACGGGCCCGGGCGAACCGACGGCACGCCTGAACCCGAAGTACCTCTTCGACACGTTCGTGATCGGCGCGTCGAACCGCTTCGCGCACGCGGCGGCGGTCGCCGTCGCCGAGGCGCCCGCGAAGGCGTACAACCCCCTCTTCATCTATGGGGAGTCGGGCCTCGGCAAGACCCACCTGCTGCACGCGATCGGGCACTACGCGCGCAACCTCTACCCGGGCACGCGGGTGCGCTACGTGAGCTCGGAGGAGTTCACCAACGAGTTCATCAACTCCATCCGCGACGGCAAGGGCGACAGCTTCCGCAAGCGCTACCGCGAGATGGACATCCTGCTCGTCGACGACATCCAGTTCCTGGCGGACAAGGAGTCGACGCAGGAGGAGTTCTTCCACACCTTCAATACGCTCCACAACGCGAACAAGCAGATCGTGCTGTCCTCGGACCGGCCGCCCAAGCAGCTGGTGACCCTGGAGGACCGGCTGCGCAACCGCTTCGAGTGGGGCCTGATCACCGACGTGCAGCCGCCCGAGCTGGAGACGCGTATCGCGATCCTCCGCAAGAAGGCGGTCCAGGAGCAGCTCAACGCCCCGCCGGAGGTGCTGGAGTTCATCGCCTCCCGGATCTCGCGGAACATCCGTGAGCTGGAGGGCGCGCTGATCCGGGTGACGGCCTTCGCCTCGCTCAACCGGCAGCCGGTGGACCTCGGGCTGACCGAGATCGTCCTGAAGGACCTCATTCCCGGCGGTGAGGACTCCGCACCGGAGATCACGGCCACCGCGATCATGGCGGCCACCGCGGACTACTTCGGTCTGACCGTGGACGACCTGTGCGGGTCCTCGCGCAGCCGGGTCCTGGTCACCGCGCGGCAGATCGCCATGTACCTGTGCCGCGAGCTGACGGATCTGTCGCTGCCGAAGATCGGCGCGCAGTTCGGCGGCCGGGACCACACGACGGTCATGCACGCGGACCGCAAGATCCGCGCGCTGATGGCGGAGCGCCGCTCCATCTACAACCAGGTCACCGAACTCACGAACCGCATCAAGAACGGCTGACCGCAAGCCGCCGCACCTGCGGTGACGGGCGCCCCGGGAGAGCTTCCGGGGCGCCCTTCGCCGTGCCGGGGCCGCCCCGGTGCCTTGCCGCGCACTCGGGACCGGTCGTCTTCCCGTCGCACCCCGTGCCCGGACCGCGCGCCGCCCCGTCGCATCCCCACCACCACGGGGATCGCTCCTCCCCGCAGCGCGGCCGGCGGCTGACGGCGACCGTCCGGCGGGCGCCCCGGCACCCGCTCTCACGCGCCCGGCGCCCCGGAGCCGGTGCCTGACCGGTCGTCCACCAGTGCCCGAACGGTCGTCCGCCCATGCCTGAACGTTCGTCCGCCGCCGTCCTGGCGTCCCACGGCGGAGCCTGTGTGCCTCCGTCCCCGCCGCGCTGCCGGGCCCGCTGTTCGATCGACGGCCCGACGCCGCCGCTTCTCCACAGATTCACCGACTTTTTTGCGTCCACACCCTGGGGACTGCGAAGTTGTCCAGACTGGGTCCACAGGCAGGGCTGGTGAGAAGTCGTCAGCCCAGGTCAACCGGGTGTGGATTCGTGGACAAAGGATCTCCACAGGCTGTGGACGAAGAATCGGCCCACAGGGCGCGTGTGGGCTTGTCCACCGGCGACCCACAGGGAATGCCCGGTTGTCCCCAGCTTTCCCCAGCTTCTCCACATGCCTGTCCACTGTTCGGCAACGCAACGCGCCATCTCACCGGCCCGAGTGAAAGCCGTCACACCAAGGTGCCGGGTTGGCTTGTGGGGAACCGGGGTAAAGCTGGGGACGGCACTGGGGAGAAGTGGCCCCTGCCTGTGCATCGGGTGTGCAGAACTTTTCCCCGTCCACAGCGCGACCCGGTTGTCCACCGCCCCCACCCACAGGCCCCGTGGACAAAATTCGGTTGCTGACCTGCGCAAACGCGGTTATCCACGGTTTCCACAGCCCCTACTACTACTCCCGACTAGAGAGACCCGGGAAATCGCTTCGAAGGGGGGCCTGTGCACAACTCGCGGCTCGGAGCCCGAGTGCCGCCCGGTACGACTTGACCCCGACAGGCACCAGCTGTCAGTGCGGTGCGTCAGACTGGTCTCCGGTGTCCTTCCCCCGAGGGGAGCGAGCGACACCGAGTCAGACGACGAGACCAGCAGGGCCAGAGCAGCCAGCAACAGCAGGAGGCGGCTAACCGTGAAGATCCGGGTGGAACGCGACGTACTCGCGGAGGCAGTGGCCTGGGCGGCGCGCAGCCTCCCGGCCCGTCCGCCGGCGCCTGTCCTCGCCGGCCTGCTGCTGAAGGCCGAGGACGGCCAGCTGAGCCTGTCCGGCTTCGACTACGAGGTCTCCGCGCGTGTGTCCGTCGACGCCGAGGTCGACGAGGAGGGCACCGTCCTCGTCTCCGGCCGCCTCCTCGCCGACATCTGCCGCGCCCTCCCCAACCGCCCGGTGGAGATCTCCACCGACGGTGTACGGGCGACCGTGGTCTGCGGCTCCTCGCGCTTCACCCTCCACACCCTGCCTGTGGAGGAGTACCCGGCGCTGCCGCAGATGCCGTCGGCGACCGGCACCGTCCCCGGCGAGGTCTTCGCCTCGGCCGCCGCCCAGGTGGCCATCGCCGCCGGCCGCGACGACACGCTCCCGGTGCTCACCGGTGTGCGCATCGAGATCGAGGGCGACACCGTCACGCTGGCCTCCACCGACCGCTACCGCTTCGCGGTCCGCGAGTTCCTGTGGAAGCCGGAGGACCCCGAGGCGTCCGCCGTCGCGCTGGTGCCCGCCAAGACGCTTCTGGACACCGCCAAGGCCCTGACCAGCGGTGACACGGTGACGCTCGCCCTGTCCGGCTCCGGTGCGGGCGAGGGCCTCATCGGCTTCGAGGGCGCGGGCCGCCGTACGACGACGCGTCTCCTCGAGGGCGACCTGCCGAAGTACCGGACGCTGTTCCCGACGGAGTTCAACTCGGTCGCCACCATCGAGACCGCCCCCTTCGTGGAGGCCGTCAAGCGCGTCGCCCTGGTCGCCGAGCGGAACACTCCGGTGCGCCTCAGCTTCGAGCAGGGCGTGCTGATCCTGGAGGCCGGCTCCAGCGACGACGCACAGGCTGTGGAAAGGGTCGACGCCCACCTCGAGGGCGACGACATCTCGATCGCCTTCAACCCGACCTTCCTGCTGGACGGCCTCAGCGCCATCGACTCGCCGGTCGCCCAGCTCTCGTTCACGACGTCCACCAAGCCCGCGCTGCTGAACGGCAAGCCGGCCGTGGACGCCGAGGCGGACGACGCCTACAAGTACCTGATCATGCCGGTGCGCCTGTCCGGCTGACGCCGTCGGCCGCCGCCCGTCCACAGGGTGGGGATCCCCCTGTTCACAGGGGTCCCCACCGCCCGACGCGGCTTGCCGGCCGCGCCCGCTCGCGGCACCTGACGGAGTGTGCGTCTGAGCGGCTGAGCCCACAGGTGTGCGTGAGGTGCCCGGCGTAGGCTCGGACGCAGGTACGAAAGCGCCCCTGGGCACCTCCTGGAGGTGCCCACAGAGCACGTGCCCGTACGCCACATCGCTACTTAAGGATCATCTGATGGAGCTCGGACTCGTCGGCCTCGGCAAGATGGGCGGCAACATGCGCGAGCGGATCCGCCGCGCAGGCCACACCGTCATCGGATACGACCGCAACCCGGAAATCTCCGATGTCCACAGCCTGGAAGAGCTTGTGGGCAAGCTCAAGGGCCCGCGCGTGGTCTGGGTGATGGTCCCGGCCGGCGCTGCCACACAGGCCACGGTCGACGAGCTCGCCGGGCTCCTGGACGCCGGCGACATCGTCGTGGACGGCGGCAACTCGCGTTGGACAGACGACCAGAAGCACGCCGTGGAGCTGGGCATCAAGGGCATCGGCTTCGTCGACTGCGGTGTCTCCGGCGGCGTCTGGGGCCTGGAGAACGGCTATGCGCTGATGTACGGCGGCGACAAGGAGCACGTCGCCCGGGTGCAGCCGGTCTTCGACGCACTGAAGCCCGAGGGCGACTTCGGCGCGGTCCACGCCGGCAAGGTCGGCGCCGGCCACTTCGCCAAGATGGTTCACAACGGCATCGAGTACGCGATGATGCAGGCCTACGCCGAGGGCTGGGAGCTGCTGGAGGCCGTGGACTCGGTCACCGACGTCCGTGAGGTCTTCCGCTCCTGGCAGGAGGGCACGGTCATCCGCTCCTGGCTGCTCGACCTCGCGGTCAACGCGCTCGACGACGACGAGCATCTGGAAGGCATCCGGGGTTATGCACAGGACTCCGGCGAGGGCCGGTGGACTGTGGAGGCCGCCATCGACCACGCGGTGCCGGCGCCCGCGATCACGGCGTCGCTGTTCGCCCGCTTCGCCTCGCGGCAGGAGGACTCCCCGCAGATGAAGATGATCGCGGCGCTGCGCAACCAGTTCGGCGGCCACGCCGTCGAGAAGGCCTGATCACGTAGTCCGGCCCCCGCACCCCGGGGGCCCCGTAACCCAGGGGGAGGTCGGTTCCACGGCCATGCACGTCACGCATCTGTCGCTGGCCGACTTCCGCTCGTACGCCCGGGTCGAGGTCCCGCTCGACCCGGGCGTCACCGCTTTCGTCGGCCCCAACGGACAGGGGAAGACGAACCTCGTCGAGGCCGTCGGCTATCTGGCCACGCTCGGCAGCCACCGCGTCTCGTCGGACGCCCCGCTGGTGCGCATGGGCGCCGACCGGGCGGTGATCCGCGCCGCCGTGCGGCAGGGCGAGCGGCAGCAGCTGATCGAGCTCGAACTGAACCCGGGCAGGGCCAACCGCGCTCGTATCAACAGGTCCTCGCAGGTCAGGCCGCGTGACGTCCTCGGCATCGTGCGGACGGTGCTGTTCGCGCCGGAGGACCTGGCCCTGGTGAAGGGCGACCCCGGGGAGCGGCGCCGCTTCCTCGACGAGCTGATCACGGCACGCGCCCCGCGCATGGCGGGTGTGCGCTCCGACTACGACCGTGTCCTGAAACAGCGCAACACGCTCCTGAAGTCGGCCGCGCTGGCCCGCCGGCACGGCGGTCGTGCCATGGACCTGTCCACGCTCGACGTCTGGGACCAGCATCTCGCGCGTGCGGGCGCCGAGCTGCTCGCGCAGCGGCTCGACCTGATCGCCGCGCTCCAGCCGCTCGCCGACAAGGCGTACGAGCAGCTGGCACCGGGCGGCGGCCCCCTCGCGCTGGAGTACAAGCCCTCCGCTCCCGGGATCACCGGTCAGACGCGCGAGGAGCTGTTCGAACAGCTGATCGCCGCGCTCACCGATGCCCGCAAGCAGGAGATCGAGCGGGGCGTCACGCTCGTCGGCCCGCACCGCGACGAGCTGGTGCTCCTGCTGGGCCGCTTGCCCGCGAAGGGATACGCGAGCCACGGCGAGTCCTGGTCGTACGCGCTGGCCCTGCGGCTCGCGTCGTACGACCTGCTGCGCGCCGAGGGCAACGAGCCGGTGCTGGTCCTCGACGACGTGTTCGCCGAGCTGGACGCCCGCCGCAGGGAGCGTCTCGCCGAGCTGGTCGCGCCGGGCGAGCAGGTGCTGGTGACGGCGGCGGTCGAGGACGACGTGCCCGGCGCCCTCGCGGGCACGCGGTTCACGGTCGCCGGGGGCACGGTGGAGCGCGTATGAGCGAGGAACCGAGCGACGGGACGCCCGGGAAGGCCCCCGAGCCGTCGGGCGTCGATCTGGCGCGCGTGGCGCTGCGCGCGGCCAAGGAGCAGGCCCGCGCGCGGGGCGCGGCCGCACAGCAGAAGAAGCAGGCCCGGCGTGGTGGCCTGCGCTCCGGGGCGCGCGCGGACGGCCGCGACCCCATGGCGCTCGGCGCCGCGATCAACCGGCTGATCACGGAGCGCGGCTGGGAGACACCCGCCGCGGTGGGCGGCGTCATGGGCCGCTGGCCGCAGATCGTCGGCCCCGAGCTGGCGCGGCACTGCGTACCGCAGAAGTACGACGAGGACGAGCGCGTGCTGACGGTGCAGTGCGACTCCACGGCCTGGGCGACGCAGCTGCGGCTGCTGGCCCCGCAGCTGGTCGCGCGGCTGAACGAGGACCTGGGCCACGGCACCGTGAAGCTGCTCAAGGTGCAGGGCCCCGGGGGCCCCGCACACCGCTGGGGACCCTTGCGCGCCCCCGGCAGCACCGGCCCCGGAGACACCTACGGCTGAGTGATCGAGGACCGTAGCTGGGGGTTGACACCCCGAAGCGCTGAGTGCCGCTGTGAGCCACTTTGGGGCCCGCTCCGCATATGGGGAGTCGGCGGGGACCGGTTCCGGGCGGCACATGCGGACTCAGGTACCGGCAAACCCCCATCACTGTCGGCGCTACCGGTAGACTGGAACATAATCCGGCCCACTTGTGGGACACACACCCGAGCAACGCTGACAAAGGCTTATCCACGCAACATGCCGCAGCCGCTCCGGCCCTTGCCGGGAGCCAGGCTCGTGCTGTGCCAGAAAGGGCGCTTCGTGGCCGATTCCGGCAACCCCAACGAGAACATCCCGTCCACTTCCGCCGACGTGACGGCGGAGATCACCGAGTCGTCCGTGGCCTCGTCGTACGACGCCAGCGCCATCACCGTCCTCGAGGGTCTGGACGCCGTCCGCAAGCGCCCCGGCATGTACATCGGCTCGACCGGTGAGCGTGGACTGCACCACCTGGTCTACGAGGTCGTCGACAACTCCGTCGACGAAGCGCTGGCCGGCCACGCGGACACCATCGACGTCACGATCCTCGCCGACGGCGGCGTGCGCGTGATCGACAACGGCCGCGGCATCCCGGTGGGCATCGTCCCCTCCGAGAACAAGCCGGCCCTCGAGGTCGTGCTGACCGTGCTGCACGCGGGCGGCAAGTTCGGGGGTGGCGGCTACGCGGTCTCCGGTGGTCTGCACGGCGTCGGCGTCTCCGTCGTGAACGCCCTGTCGTCCAAGGTGTCCGTCGAGGTCAGGACCGACGGCCACCGGTGGACGCAGGACTACAAGATGGGTGTCCCGACGGCGCCGCTCGCCCAGCACGAGGCCACGGACGAGACCGGCACCTCGGTCACCTTCTGGGCCGACCCGGACATCTTCGAGACCACCGAGTACTCCTTCGAGACGCTGTCGCGGCGCTTCCAGGAGATGGCGTTCCTCAACAAGGGCCTGACCCTCAAGCTCACCGACGAGCGCGAGTCGGCGAAGGCCACCAGCGGTGCGGACACCGCGGAGCCGAGCGACGACACCGACGCCAAGCCGCGCACGGTGGCGTACCACTACGAGGGCGGCATCGTCGACTTCGTGAAGTACCTCAACTCCCGCAAGGGAGAGGTGGTGCACCCGACGGTGATCGACCTCGAGGCCGAGGACAAGGACAAGAGCCTGTCCCTCGAGGTCGCGATGCAGTGGAACGGTGGCTACAGCGAGGGCGTGTACTCCTTCGCCAACATCATCCACACCCACGAGGGCGGTACCCACGAGGAGGGCTTCCGCGCCGCGCTCACGTCGCTGATCAACAAGTACGCACGCGACAAGAAGCTGCTGCGCGAGAAGGACGACAACCTCACCGGTGACGACATCCGTGAGGGTCTGACCGCGATCATCTCGGTCAAGCTGAGCGAGCCGCAGTTCGAGGGCCAGACCAAGACCAAGCTGGGCAACACGGAGGCGAAGACCTTCGTCCAGCGGGCGGTCTACGAGCACCTCAACGACTGGCTGGACCGCAACCCGAACGAGGCCACGGACATCATCCGCAAGGGCATCCAGGCGGCCACCGCGCGCGTGGCGGCCCGCAAGGCCCGTGACCTCACACGCCGCAAGGGCCTGCTGGAGTCGGCGTCCCTGCCGGGCAAGCTGTCCGACTGCCAGTCGAACGACCCCACCAAGTGCGAGATCTTCATCGTCGAGGGTGACTCCGCCGGCGGCTCGGCGAAGTCCGGCCGCAACCCGCAGTACCAGGCGATCCTCCCGATCCGCGGCAAGATCCTCAACGTCGAGAAGGCGCGGATCGACAAGATCCTGCAGAACCAGGAGATCCAGGCGCTGATCTCGGCCTTCGGCACCGGAGTCCACGAGGACTTCGACATCGAGAAGCTGCGCTATCACAAGATCGTCCTGATGGCGGACGCCGACGTCGACGGCCAGCACATCAACACGCTGCTGCTCACGTTCCTGTTCCGCTTCATGCGGCCGCTGGTCGAGGCGGGTCACGTCTTCCTGTCCCGCCCCCCGCTGTACAAGATCAAGTGGGGCCGTGACGACTTCGAGTACGCCTACTCGGACCGCGAGCGCGATGCGCTCATCGAGCGGGGCCGCCAGCAGGGCAAGCGCATCAAGGACGACTCGGTCCAGCGCTTCAAGGGTCTCGGCGAGATGAACGCCGAGGAGCTGCGCATCACCACGATGGACATCGAGCACCGCGTGCTCGGCCAGGTCACCCTGGACGACGCCGCTCAGGCCGACGACCTCTTCTCGGTCCTGATGGGCGAGGACGTCGAGGCGCGCCGCCAGTTCATCCAGCGCAATGCCAAGGACGTCCGCTTCCTCGACATCTGAGTCGGTCGACGACCGCTTCGAAAGGATCCTGAACGGCAATGGCCGACGACAACCTTCCCACTCCTGCCGAGGACGAGGGCCAGAACCTGCGCATCGAGCCCGTCGGGCTCGAGACGGAGATGCAGCGCTCGTACCTCGACTACGCGATGTCCGTCATCGTGTCGCGTGCGCTGCCCGACGTACGCGACGGTCTCAAGCCCGTCCACCGGCGCGTGCTCTACGCCATGTACGACGGCGGGTACCGGCCCGAGAAGGGCTTCTACAAGTGCGCCCGCGTCGTCGGCGACGTCATGGGCAACTACCACCCCCACGGCGACTCCTCGATCTACGACGCGCTGGTCCGCCTGGCGCAGCCGTGGTCGATGCGGATGCCGCTGGTGGACTCCAACGGCAACTTCGGCTCCCCGGGCAACGACCCCGCCGCCGCCATGCGCTACACCGAGTGCAAGATGGCGCCGCTGTCCATGGAGATGGTCCGCGACATCGACGAGGAAACCGTCGACTTCACGGACAACTACGACGGCCGCTCCCAGGAGCCGACCGTCCTGCCATCGCGGTTCCCGAACCTGCTGATCAACGGCTCGGCGGGCATCGCGGTCGGCATGGCCACCAACATCCCGCCGCACAACCTCCGCGAGGTCGCGGCGGGCGCCCAGTGGTACCTGGAGCACCCGGAGGCCACGCACGAGGAGCTCCTGGACGCGCTGATCGAGCGCATCAAGGGCCCCGACTTCCCGACCGGCGCCCTGGTCGTGGGCCGCAAGGGCATCGAGGAGGCGTACCGCACGGGCCGCGGCTCCATCACGATGCGCGCGGTCGTCGAGGTCGAGGAGATCCAGGGCCGCCAGTGCCTGGTGGTCACGGAGCTCCCCTACCAGGTCAACCCGGACAACCTCGCGCAGAAGATCGCCGACCTGGTGAAGGACGGCAGGATCGGCGGTATCGCCGACGTCCGCGACGAGACGTCCTCGCGTACCGGCCAGCGCCTGGTCATCGTCCTCAAGCGGGACGCGGTCGCCAAGGTCGTCCTGAACAACCTCTACAAGCACACCGACCTGCAGACGAACTTCGGCGCCAACATGCTGGCGCTCGTCGACGGGGTGCCGCGCACGCTCTCGCTGGACGCGTTCATCCGCCACTGGGTGCAGCACCAGGTCGAGGTCGTCGTCCGCCGTACGCGCTTCCGGCTGCGCAAGGCCGAGGAGCGCGCACACATCCTGCGCGGCCTGCTGAAGGCCCTGGACGCCATCGACGAGGTCATCGCGCTGATCCGGCGCAGCGACACCGTCGACGTCGCCCGGGAAGGCCTGATGGGCCTCCTGGAGATCGACGAGATCCAGGCCAACGCCATCCTCGAGATGCAGCTGCGCCGGCTGGCCGCCCTGGAGCGCCAGAAGATCGTCCAGGAGCACGACGAGCTCCAGGCCAAGATCAACGAGTACAACGAGATCCTTGCCTCGCCGGTCCGCCAGCGCGGCATCATCAGCGAGGAGCTCGCCGCGATCGTCGAGAAGTACGGCGAGGACCGCCGCTCGGCGCTGGTTCCCTTCGACGGTGACATGTCCATCGAGGACCTGATCGCCGAGGAGGACATCGTCGTCACCATCTCGCGCGGCGGTTACGTCAAGCGGACCAAGACGGACGACTACCGCTCCCAGAAGCGCGGCGGCAAGGGCGTGCGTGGCACGAAGCTGAAGGAAGACGACATCGTCGACCACTTCTTCGTCTCGACGACCCACCACTGGCTGCTGTTCTTCACGAACAAGGGCCGGGTCTACCGGGCGAAGGCGTACGAGCTTCCCGACGCCGGCCGCGACGCGCGCGGCCAGCACGTGGCGAACCTGCTGGCCTTCCAGCCGGACGAGGCGATCGCGGAGATCCTCGCCATCCGTGACTACGAGGCGGCTCCGTACCTGGTCCTGGCGACCAAGGCCGGTCTGGTCAAGAAGACCTCGCTGAAGGACTACGACTCGCCGCGCTCCGGCGGTGTCATCGCCATCAACCTGCGCGAGCGGGAGGACGGTTCGGACGACGAGCTGATCGGCGCCGAGCTGGTGTCCGCCGAGGACGATCTGCTGCTCATCAGCAAGAAGGCCCAATCGATCAGGTTCACCGCGACGGACGATGCGCTGCGCCCGATGGGCCGTGCCACGTCGGGCGTCAAGGGGATGAGTTTCCGCGAGGGCGACGAGCTGCTCTCGATGAATGTCGTGCGGCCGGGTACGTTCGTGTTCACCGCAACCGACGGTGGGTACGCGAAGCGGACCGCCGTCGACGAGTACCGCGTCCAGGGTCGCGGCGGCCTCGGCATCAAGGCCGCCAAGATCGTGGAGGACCGCGGCTCGCTCGTCGGTGCGCTGGTGGTCGAGGAGACCGATGAGATCCTCGCCATCACACTGTCCGGCGGTGTGATTCGTACGCGAGTCAACGAGGTCAGGGAGACGGGCCGTGACACCATGGGCGTCCAACTGATCAACCTGGGCAAGCGCGATGCCGTGGTCGGTATCGCTCGTAACGCCGAGGCCGGTCGCGAGGCCGAGGAAGTCGAGGGTGTGGCCCTCGACGAATCGGCCGAGGACCAGACGGCCGCCGGTACGGACGAGGGCACGGAGTCCACGGCCGAGTAGCGCGAGGAGTGAGTCATCGTGAGCGGAGCCACGGGCGCCGGAGCGAACAACACCGGACCGGAAGGCGGCCGTGGCCCCGCCGCTGAGACGCACGACTCCCACGACACTCATGGATCCCAGGGGGGAACTGTGACGGACACCCGAGGACCGCAGACCCACGACGGCCGTGCGGGTGGCAGCGCTCTTCCCGGGGAGCGGCAGCCGGAGCAGCAGCCGGCACAGCCGTACCACCCGCCGCAGGCGTACCAGACGGCCGCGGCGACGGGCGCCGTGCGCAGACCGCGCACCGGGGCCCGGACGACGCCGCGCACCCGCAAGGCGCGGCTGCGGGTGGCCAAGGCCGACCCGTGGTCGGTGATGAAGGTCAGCTTCCTGCTCTCCATCGCGCTGGGGATCTGCACGATCATCGCGTCCGCGGTGCTGTGGATGGTCATGGACGCCATGGGTGTCTTCTCGACGGTCGGCGGCACGATTTCCGAGGCCACGGGCTCGAACGAGGCCAACGGCTTCGATCTCCAGTCCTTCCTCTCGCTGCCGCACGTGCTGATCTTCACGACGATCATCGCGGTGATCGACGTCGTCCTCGCGACGGCCCTCGCGACGCTCGGCGCCTTCATCTACAACCTCTCCGCGGGCTTCGTGGGCGGCGTCGAGCTGACGCTGGCGGAGGACGAGTAGAGCCGGTTCCAAGGCCCTCCGGGGCCGGGGGCGACCCCCGGTCATCGGCCCGGAAGTATCGATTTTGGGACTGGGCACGTCGTGCGCTAATCTTCAGAGGTCAGCGCGCGGGACACACACCGCAGAGCGCGGCGGGGCTATAGCTCAGTTGGTTAGAGCGCATCCCTGATAAGGATGAGGCCACAGGTTCAAATCCTGTTAGCCCCACCAGCACGAAGACCCCCAGCCAATCGCGGCTGGGGGTCTTCGGCATTCACGGCTGACATCAACCGATCAGCGGATCTTCCGGATGATCACTCGCGGGCGGGAGCGCTGTTCGCCCTCCCGGCAGGGGGAAGGGCAGCCCTCCCCGTATCCCCTGCTCTCAACGCAGGTGGTCGCGCACAACGTCGAGGAACTCCCGTCGGCTTGGACGTATATGGGCCCAGACCTTCTCGTCCTGGGGTTCTCCCGGGTCGTCGGGGCCCTCTCTGACCACGTGCTGAACGGCGAACGCGACACGGCGGGCCGCCTCGTTCACCTGGGGCGCGCACAGCATGTGGATCGTCTTCTGCGCCACCCACATCCTGTCCAGGGTCTGTCGTGCCCGCGCCTGCCACTGCTCGTCGGCCAGATGGTGCTGGTAGTGGTCCACGGCGACCCGTTCGGCCTCCTGCACCGCGGACAGGAAATCGATGAGGTGGGCGAGGCGTTCGTTGCGGCGCGCTTCGGCGTATTCACGGACGCTGCGGCGGACCTCGGCACGCTCCGACGCGCGTCCCAGCGAGTGCTGGGCCAACCACGACACGAGTCCGCCGAGTACGACGCCGATCAGCGGCGCGAGCGTTGTCCACGTCACGCCCAAACCATGGCATCGGCGACGCCGGATGTCCCTGTTCTTGAGAAATTTCAGGACAGCACCTCGCCCGGCCACGGTACGGCGTGGCTCACGACCGGAGCCAACGGCCCGCTCGCGGCACGGCTTTCGGGCCGTGGGGGCTTACGGAGGCTCTGCGGCGGTGTGGAGGACTGCACCCGGGCCGGCCGACCTTCGGGCTCCCGCCGATCCGCTGCCGCCGCCGTGGTGGGAGCCTGGGCGCGCTGAGAGCGGCGCCGTCCCTGTGGCCGCCGCGTGCGCAGGGGCGCGGCCGAAGGACAGTGATCGGGAATCCGGGCGGCGACATGCGCGTCGCGGCACAGGGGGCCGAGCGGCACAGTGCCGGGGATGTGTACGCAGGATGTGTGCAGCGATGCGAGCCCGTGGCTGCGTGCGGACATGCGAAAGGGCAGACATGCCTGTAGGGCCCTGCCTCGGGGGGCGGACCTTCGTGGCTGCTGCCGTGTGGTGCGTTCTGCGGTTGTCGGCCGTTCGTCGGTCGTCGGCCGGGTTGTGAGGCGTTGGCGCGCAGGGCGCACGGGACATACGGGACCGGGTCGGCACCTACTGCGTCGTGCTGACCGTTCCTTCGTGCCGACAGGACTGTGGTGGACCGCGCCGTCGTACCGACCGTGCCACGGTGTTCACCGGGTGGTGCTCAGGGTGCTGCGGCCCTGGCCCGTGGGGCCGTATGGGCTGTGCGGAAGGCCTTGGAGGCTCTGTGTTCCGCCGAGAGGGGCGTCCGACCTGAGCCGCGACGGTGTGCGCCGGCTCGTCGGGAGATGCGTGTGTCCGTCGTGCTGTCTAGCGGCGCGCGGGTGCCGGTGCGGGTTCGGCGTCGTGGACGGCCGTCGTACCGGTGCGGAGCGAGGGACGGGGAGCGCCGAAGGCGGGCTGGGGAGAGCCGTGGGAGGGGTGGGAGGAGCCGGGGGATCCCACGGCGTGCGGGCCTGCCACATCGAGGTCGCGGGCGTCGTCGCCGAGTGACGGGAGGCGGCGGCAGCTGGGTGAGGAGCCATGGGCCTCTGCCCGGATGCGCTGCTTCATCGTGGGTGGCAGGAATTTTTTGTGCGGCTTCGTCCACAGCAAGGGGAGCGACCAGGCCGGCAGGCCCTCGAAGATCGCGTCCCGGCCCTCGCAGGACTCGTTCGCCGGCCGGTGGGCCGGAGCGGCCGCGGCGGCCGTCGTGAAACCAAGAGCGGTGAGCAATGCGACGAAGGCGGTGATGACGGCGGTCCACAACTTCATGACCTTGGTGCCGGCCATGGCTCCTCACTTTCAGGTTGGGCGATTTGCGTACTTTCCTCATGATGTGTATGAGGGCCCGAGAGTGGTGGACCGACGCTCGCGGTGCGTCGATCTTCAGATGAACACCACTCGGATGGCCGCAAGTGCCCTGGTAAGCGAGGATGGGCATCGAACGTCACAGTCTGCGGGGGCGGGCGGAGGCTCCGGATCCGATTGGACTGGGCCGTGCAGGGCGGAAGTTGGGGGCGGACACAGGTCACCGATCGATATCGATCGGTGTGTATAGTCGGGCGCCAGAGGTCCCCTACGTCAACGAAAGACGAGGTCGCGCGGTGAAGAAGCTTCTCCTGGTCGCACTGGCCGCCATCGGCGGGCTCCTCGTGTACCGCCAGATCCAGGCGGATCGCGCCGAGCAGGATCTGTGGACGGAGGCGACTGACTCCGTGCCCACGGGTTCGTGAGTATCGACAACACCCTCTTCACAGGCCCCGGCCGCGTTTGCGGCCGGGGCCTCGTGCTGTCCCGCCGGACCGACCGGGTGCGGGGCCGCAGTGCCACGCCGGGGACGCACCGGAGTCCCCTTGAGTTCATCCGGCCCAGTGGATAGCTTGCGCGTGCAAAATCCGGTCCGGTTGCGGGGCCGGGAACCAGGGGGTACGGCGCTGCTCTCCAGGGCAGTGGGGGCCGCCGTGGCCGGACAGTGGCGCGATGACGCGGCCTCCGCCCCGATCGGCGTAGGGCGGGCGATCCGGGTGGGGCAGGATGGTCCACCGCCGTCCCGTTGCATCGGGGCGTGCGGACGGTACTCCAGGCCGGGACGGGCGCAGGGACGACGAGGGGTGACGCGGGGATGAGGCGGCTCGGGACGGGGCGGCGATACGGCCGGGTGACCGCGGCCGCGGGGGCGGCACTGTGCGCGGTCGCGGCGCTTTCGGGGCAGGCATCGGCTGCTGCCCGGGGTTCCACGGCCGAGGCCGCGGCGGTGCGGGCTCCGGCCGTACGGGGCGCGGCTGCGCAGGCCTCGTCGGCGAAGGCTTCGCCTGTACGGGCTTCCGCGGTGCGGGCCTCCGCGGTGCGGGCCTCGGACGTGGGCAAGCCCGATCCGTACGCCTTCGAGGCCGGTGCGAAGACCGTCACGGGCGCGACGAGCAATACGGACGCCCAGCGCCTCGACCCCGGTTCGGCGTACAAGAGTTCGATCAAGCCCGGTGGGAAGCTCTACTACCGCCTGGAACTCGGTGCCAAGGACAACGCGTACGTCTCGGTGACGGCCGTCCCCAGGCTGGGGACGAAGGTCTCCTACTCGGACGGCATCTCGATCTCCGTCGAGGACGGCAACAGCAACGAGTGCTCCTCCCAGGAGAGCACCTTCGGCTCCTCGTCGAGCCCGTCCCCCCTCGCCGCGGCGGCGGCCAGGACGATCGAGGCGGATTCGAGCACCTGCCAGACGGCGGGGACGTACTACGCCGTCGTCGAGCGCACCACCGGCGCCTCGTCCCCGCAGGACACCTGGGACCTGGAGCTGAACTACGCGTCCGAGCCCTCCCTGAAGAAGGCCGGTCCCACGACCCCTCCCCAGGGCTGGAACTCCGCATCGCCCGCGCCTGCGTCCGGTGAACCGCGGCGGCGCCGGGGCGGCAGCAGCTTCGGCTCGGCACCGGGCCTGGAGCAGGGCGTCTGGAAGGACGCCATCAAGCCCGGCGAGACGCTCTTCTACCGGGTGCCCGTCGACTGGGGGCAGCAGCTCTCCGCGAGCGCCGAGCTGGGCAGCTCCAGCGGCGACGGATTCGTCGGCACCGCCCTCGAGATGTCGGTGTACAACCCGGTGCGCGGCTTCGTGGACAGCGCGGAGACGTCGTACAGCGGCGGGCAGACGACGGCGGGCCTCGACCCCGTCCCGCCGGTCGACTACAAGAACCGGTACGACAGCGACGACACGAACTCCCAGATGCGCTTCGCCGGCTGGTACTACCTGGCCGTGCACCTCAATCCTCAGGTGGGAGCGACCTACGGCAGCGGCGCGCACGGGCTGACGCTGCGCGTGAAGGTGACCGGCACCCCGAAGCCGGGTCCGTCGTACGACGGGTCGGCGCAGCCCGCCGGCGTGTTCAGCGTCTCCGGCACCGACAAGGAGGCCGCCGAGAGCGGCCGGACGGTGAGCGACAGCGCCCATGCCGACACCATGCGCGCGGTGGGTGTCTCCGCCCTCGGGGCGGGCGCCGCGCTGGTGCTGTTCCTCGTCGGCTGGACGGTGATCGCACGCCGCCGCGCCGCGGCCGCGGGGGCCGGGGCTGCCACGCTGCCGGGCCCGCGTAGCGGCACGGAAGCGGGAGCCCCGGCCCCCGCGGCTCCCGGGCGCTACGGGCAGCACCGGCGCCGGTAGCACGCAGGCACCGGCGGCTCGGGTTGCCCCACGGCCCGCCCGTCCCCGCTCAGGCTGTCCCGGGACTCAGCTCTGGAACAGCGCCCAGATGCCCACCACGAAACAGGCCAGGGCGACCACCAGGACCGGGATCGCGACCTTCGGGGGCGGTCCCGGTCGGCGTACCGCGCCGTGCGCCGCGGCCGCCGGCACCCCTGTCGAAGGCGTTCCCGCCGTCGCCGCGGCGCCGCCCACGCCGTGCTGCGGGAACTGCGGGACGTGGGCGGTGTAGGGGCGGGTGGGGGCGTGCTCGTGCTGTACGGCGGCCGTCGGAGCCTGCGAGAGGTCCGGCGGAAAGGGGGGCTCCGGCGCGGGAGCCGCGGCGTGGTGGTGTGCGGACATCTGCGTGGGCTCGGGCCGAGGTCCCGGCGACTGTCCGGTCGGTGACTGTCCCGTCGACGGCTGTCCGTGCGGCGACTGCGCGGGTGGGGGGAAGGACGCCTGAGCGGGCTGCCGGCTCTCGAGGGGGGAGTGGGACGAGTGGGTCGCCCGGGCCGACGGGGAACCTCCGGTGTGCTCCGCGGCCGGCCGGGCCCCCTGCGGGGCGGCGGCCGTGGCCTGCGGCGGGGGCGCCAGGTGGAAGCTGCCCGTCTCCGACATGGACGGCTCCGGGTACGCCCCGCCGTCCGGGCCGGTCGCCTTTCCGACGGGGCCGTCGGGACCGAACCCGACGGGCATCGGGCCGAGTTGGTCGAAGACCTCGACCAACTCGTCGTCGGGCCCCGGCTCCGGCAGCATCTCGGCGGCGGACGCGAGCGCCTTGCGGGCACCCGTGGCCGTACGGAACCGTGCCTGCGGATCGGGCTGCAGCAGGTTCGCGATGACCTGCCACAGCGGCTCCGGGATGCCCCGCGGCGCCGACGGCGTGCCGTGCGCCGCGAAGTGCTCGACCAGCGCCTTGGAGTCGGGCTTGGCGCCCTCCAGCAGATACAGCGCCACCAGGCCCACCGCGAACAGGTCCGCGGGGAAGTCGGGTTCGGCGCCGAGCAGCTGCTCGGGGGCGAAGTAGCCCGGGGTGCCGACGACGTAGTTGGTATCGGTCAGCCGCGGCTCGCCCTTGCGCATCGCGATGCCGAAGTCCGACAGCCGCAGGTGCGGCCTCCCGGTCCCGGTCGCCTCCAGCAGGACGTTGGCGGGCTTGATGTCGCGGTGCACGACCCCCTCCGCATGCACCGCGGCGAGCCCCGACAGCAGCTGGTCCAGCAGCGTGCACACGAACCGGGGCGGCAGGGGGCCGTAGTCCCCGATCAGATGCGCCAGCGAGCCGCCCGCGACCAGCTCCATGGTGAACAGGACCTTGTCGTCGTCAGCGGCCCAGCTGGCGGGAGCGAGCACATGCGGGTGATCGATGCGCAGCGCCTGTTCGCGCACGAAGCGCAGAAGCGTGTGCGCATCGCTCTGCAGGAGCACCTTGGCGGCCACGTAGCGGCGCCGTCGGTGGTCCCAGGCGCGCCAGACCGCGCCTGCCCCTCCGCGCCCGATCGGATCCACCAGTTCGTACCGGCCGGCGAAGACCTCACCCATCGTCGTGCGTCGCTCCCGTTCAGCGCCTCAGCTCTGATGTGACTGGTAGTGGGCGACCGCGTCGGCGGTTCGTCCGGCGCCGTACACCCGGAGGAACTCTGCCAGTTCCGGGTGGGCCGGGGCGAGGGCGTCCGCGGCATCGATGATGTCGCCGGCCGCCGCGACGGAGCGCAGGAGCGACTGGATCTCGCGGACCACCCGCTTGACCGTGGGCGCACCGGAGCTGCTCACCGTCTGCGAGGCGGTGCCGCTGAGCACCGATCCGCCCTGCGACTTCTTGATCTCCTCCATGCGCTCGGTCGCCTCGGCGGCGCTCACGCTGCCGTCCGCGACCTGGGCCGCCAGTTCCTGGAGAAGCTGCACACGCTGCACCACGGCGGGGTTTCCGATCTTGGCGCGCTGGCCGCTCATCAGCTGCGAGAGCATCGGGGCGGACAGACCGAGGACCGCCGCGAGCCGGGCCTGGTTCAGGCCCAGATCGTCGATGAGCTTGCGGAACAGGGTGCCCAGCGGCTCCCCGTACCAGCTCCGCTGCAGCTCCCGTGCTCTGGCGGTTGCTTCCGTCTGTGCGGCGTCCATGCGCGTCTCCCCATCGCTTCCCCTAGTACCGCGGTTCGCTGTAGCGAACCATGTCGTGCATCTTACGGAGAGTGGCCGAGCACCGGGACCCCAATCCTTTTGCGAGATCCGGGGGGTTACCCGGTACTCTGGTCTGCGACGCCGCCGGGAGCGTGATCCTCCGGCCCGGGCCGTCGTCCGCGGGGCCTTAGCTCAGTTGGTAGAGCGCTGTCTTTGCATGGCAGATGTCAGGGGTTCGACTCCCCTAGGCTCCACTCGCAGAACCCCATCCGACCAGCGGAAACGCTGCCAGGGTGGGGTTTTCTCCTGCTTCCGCTTCCTGCCTCCTCGGGGGACGGACCCGGCTCCGGTCAGGCGTTCGTTCCGTCCGCGGCGGCCGCCACCCGCTCCTCGTGCGGGCCTGAGGCCGCCCCGGCGGACCGGGCGACGGGGTTTTCCGCGCTCTCCCCGTGGAGGCGGTCCGCGGCCGCCCGGCCCCAGGCCGTGCCCGCCAGTACGAGGACGGCGCCCAGCAGTCCCGGCCATCCCGGCCGGTCGCCTGCGAGCGCGATGCCCACGACCGCGGCCCACAGCGGCTCGGTACCGAGCAGCAGGCCGACCCGGGACGGGGAGGTGCGGTGCACCGCCCACATCTGCACGAAGAAGGCGAACAGCGTGCAGAACACCGACAGATACAACAGGCCCAGCCAGTCCTCCGTCCCGAGCCGCGACGCGGTCGCCCAGGGCGAGGCACCGGTTCCCGGAAACGCGCAGAGCAGGGCGAACACCGTCACGGCGCCCCCGAGTTGGACCGTCGTCAGCGACAGCGCGTCCGCGCCCCGCACGGACTCCAGGTGCGCCATCGTGAGCACGTGCACGGTACGGGCGACGGCCGCGCCCAGCATCAGCCCGTCGCCGACGGACGGGGCGCTGAACCCGGCTCCCTGGGTCAGCAGCGCGACGCCCAGCACCGACAGGGCCGCGGCCGACAGGAAGGACCCCGGCAGCCGGACGCCCCGCACCCGGCTCTCGGCGAGGGGCGTGAACACCATGGTGAGGCTGATGATCAGTCCGGCGTTCGTCGCGGAAGTGTGCACCACGCCGTACGTCTCCAGCAGGAAGATCCCGGCGAGCATCACCCCCAGCAGCGCCGTACCCCGGAGCTGTCCGGCGCGTAGTGCCCGCAGCCGCCGCCACCCCGCGACCAGCAGCACGGGCAGCGCCACCGCGAACCGCAGCACCAGCACACCGAGCACGGTCCCGGACGTGGTGACGCCCTTGGCCGCCAGATAGCTGGAGCCCCACACCGCCGCGACCAGAAGCACGGGGACGTCGGTCCACCAGGCGCGCAGCGCGTTACGGCGGGGCGTGGTGACGGGCATGGGCGCTCCTCGGTGTGTGCACCGGTGTGCACGGCCGGCAGGGGGCAGCTGCTCGGCCCGGGGCGCGTACCGTCGCGTGCGTTGTTCACAGGAACGCCGGAATGCCGGGACACCGTGCGAGGGCGTGCCGTGCCGGGCGGTCCCCCCCGGCGGCACGGGAGCACCGCGTGCAGAGCGCGGTGATCGTAGCCCAGCGGGAGATCACCGGGCAGGCGCACGTCGGGGGCGGGCTCCGTCGGCGACGGGGCCCGCCCGTCAGCGGGGCCGGACGCCGGTCCGCGGCCTCCGCCTGCCTCTCAGCCGCGGTCTTCCAGGTCCGCGGCCTCCGCCTCGCCTCTCAGCCGCGGTCCTCCCGGTCCGAGGCCTCCGCCTCCGCCTGCTTGGCCTGGACCTCGGGGTCGAGGCCGGACTGACCGGTGCCGTCGACCGAGCTCAGCGACGAACCCTCGGAGACCTCCGTGGCGGCGGGCGGCTCGACCAGCCAGTCCGGGTTGGCCTGCTTGTCCCACCACTTCCAGGCCGCGAAGGCGCCGATCGCCACCACGCCCACGACCGCGAGCACCTTGGCCGCATGCGCGCACGCGGCCCGGCGCTCGTGCTTGCGGACAAGCCGCTCGATCTCCTTCGGCGTGACCTGGCCGCGCAGCGCCGCGATGGCCGCCACGGACCGCGAGGCCGCCTCGTCCTTCATGGGCCCGGCCGCGGCCATCGCCTGCTCGATGCGCGGCCGGGAGTAGTCGGCCGCCTGGCGTGCGGCCCTGCGGGTGCGGATGGCCGCCTCCTGGGCGGCCAGGTCCACCTTCGGTGGCACATGGCTGCGGGCCTGTTCGAGATACGGCGCCACATACGCGTCGTACTGCACACGGGCCTGCTCGGCCGCCAGCTGCGCGGCGGACGACATCTTCGGAGCCAGGCGTACGCGTGCTTCGTGGGCGTAGTGCGCGGCCCGGTCCTTGGCCGTGTCCGCGTAGGGCGCCACCACTTCCGCGGCATGCAGCACGCTGTCCTTCGCCGAGCCGGTCGCGGCGCGCACGCTGTCGATGCGGGTCACGGGATCCTCCTCCTCGGTGGCGTACGTCGGGGTGCGGGGAAAACCCCCGGAAAGCCACAGTTCACCTTTCCACCCTTCTCCGGATCATGCCTTCCGGAGGGCTATGCGGCACCCGAGGACAGGCATCCGGGTCACGGGGGACGCGCGGGGGAGGAGGGAAGGCCGAGGGGAGAGCGCGGGCCGCGGGGCGGGTGCAGGCCCGGTCCGCAACCGGTGGGCCCCGGCGCCCGGGGTGGGCGGAGAGCTCGCCGCCGAACCATGCCACGGTTCGCCCGTGCGGCGGGCGACTTTCGCTTCCGCTCTACTCCTCCGTGACTGCCTTTCTTCGTCGACAGGGGGTCCGTGCGAGGATCGGGGGAGTCACAGAGGACAACGGAAGGCAGATCGTGGCCGAGCAGCTTTACGCCACCCTGAAGACCAATCACGGCGACATCGAGATCCGGCTTCTGCCGAACCACGCGCCCAAGACGGTCAAGAACTTCGTCGAGCTCGCCAACGGTGAGCGCGAGTGGACCGACCCGGCGACGGGCAAGCGCTCCACCGACAGGCTCTACGACGGCACGGTCTTCCACCGGGTGATCAGCGGATTCATGATCCAGGGCGGTGACCCGCTGGGCAACGGCACCGGCGGCCCCGGCTACGAGTTCGAGGACGAGTTCCACCCGGACCTGTCCTTCAACAAGCCGTACCTGCTGGCCATGGCGAACGCCGGCCCGGGCACCAACGGCTCGCAGTTCTTCATCACGGTCTCCCCGACCGCCTGGCTGACCCGCAAGCACACCATCTTCGGCGAGGTCACCGACGCGGCCAGCCAGAAGGTCGTGGACACGATCGCCACCGCTCAGACCAACCCGCGCACCGACCGCCCCGTCAACGACGTGGTCATCGAGTCGGTCGTCGTGGAGACGCGCGAGAGCTGATTCCAGGGAACAAACCGCCCCGCCCGTCCGTGTACAAGGAGGGCGGGGCGGTGCGTTCGCCGTACGGTCTCGCGGGGGCTGTCGTACGCAGATTGAGGGGAACCCATGGACCAGGCGCCCGAGAATCCACAGGGGCCGCAGGACGAGCACGGCCTCCCGTCGTGCTACCGGCACCCGGGCCGCCACACGGGCATCACGTGCACCCGTTGCGAGCGCCCCATCTGCCCGGAGTGCATGGTGAGCGCCTCGGTCGGGTTCCAGTGCCCGGAGTGCGTGCGCACGGGCTCCGGCACCGGCCACACCCCGGCGGCGAGCCGGCCCCTCACCCTCGCGGGCGGCACGGTCACACGCGACCCGCGGCTGGTCACCAAGATCCTGATCGGGATCAATGTCGCCGTGTTCATCGCGGTCCAGGTGAGCGACCGTCTGCTCGGCCACCTCGTCCTGATCGGCCGCTGGCCGCCGGCGCCGATCCCGGCGACCCAGGGGCTCGCGGAGGGCCAGTGGTACCTCCTGCTGACATCGATGTTCACGCACCAGGAGGTGTGGCACATCGCGTTCAACATGCTCAGCCTGTGGTGGCTCGGCGGCCCGCTGGAGGCGGCACTGGGACGTGCCCGCTACCTCACGCTGTACCTGGTGTCCGGGCTGGCCGGCGGAGCGCTGACGTATCTGCTCTCGGCGCCGACGGCGGCCTCGCTCGGGGCGTCCGGGGCCATCTACGGCCTCTTCGGCGCGACCGCGGTCCTGGTGCGGCGGCTCAACTACGACATGCGGCCGGTCATCGCGCTGCTGGCGATCAACCTGGTCTTCACATTCACCGTGCCCGGCATTGCCTGGCAGGCACATATCGGCGGTCTGGTCGCCGGTGTCGTGATCGCCTACGCGATGGTGCACGCTCCGCGCGAACGGCGGGCGCTGCTCCAGATCGGCACCTGTGCGGTCGTGCTGGCGGTCGTCGTCCTCATGGTGCTGTTGAGGACCGCCCAGCTCAGTTGAGCGGAGGTTGTCCACAGCGTGTGCTGGATCTTGTGCACGCCGTGGGGAACGACTGTGCCCCCTGTCGCTGATCAGGGTTTTCCCAGTCAGGACAAGGGGCCGACAGAGTCACAGATGTGGTAGGCCAGTCACACCGGCGTCAACCTCGGGGAGGTTATCCACAGATCTTCAGACCTTTTCCCCAGTGTGGAAAGCGCTGTGGATAACTCGGTGGATAGCTCAGGGCAGAGCTCGGGTGACAGCTACTTCCACTGCGTGGAGACGCCGAAGCCCGCCGCGATGAAACCGAAGCCGACGACGATGTTCCAGTTGCCCAGGGCGTGCACCGGAAGCTTGCCGTCCGTCAGATAGAAGACGACGATCCATGCCAGCCCGATCAGGAACATGGCCAGCATCACCGGCGCGACCCAGCTGCGACTGGTCAGCTTGATGCTCTGCGCCTGCTTCGTCGGCGGCGGCGTGTAGTCGGCCTTCTTGCGGATACGTGACTTCGGCACGAGGGTCTCTCCTGTCGATGCGCTGCATGGCCGCGCAGGGAACGGGGCTGGCCCCGGGGCAACGTACAAGGGGACACTGAGTGCTCCCCCGGGCGTCAGTTAGCGTAGTCCTTCTACGGCGCCGTAAGGAGTAAGGGTACGTTGAGCAATTCTGCCGACTCCCCCGGCACCGGCACCAGCCCCGCTCCGGCGCGGCGCTGGCGACCGGTGCGGGTACTCACTGCCGCCGTCTTCGCCCTGGCCGGGCTGATCTTCTTCACCAGCTTCAACACGGCCAAGGGCACCAACATCCGCACCGATGCCTCACTGCTGAAGCTCTCCGATCTGATTCAGGAGCGCAGCCGCAAGAACGCGGAGCTGGACCAGTCCAATGGATCGCTCCGTGACGAGGTCGAGTCGCTGGCCCAGCGTGGCGCGGGCGGCACCAAGGCCGAGGACGCACGGGTCGCCGGGCTGGAGAAGGACGCCGGCACCCAGAAGCTGCGGGGCAAGGCCGTCTCCGTCACGCTCAACGACGCTCCCCCGAACGCCACCGCCAAGCTCCCCGGCTACCCCGAGCCGCAGCCCAATGACCTGGTCATCCACCAGCAGGACCTCCAGGCCGTGGTGAACGCGCTGTGGCACGGCGGCGCCCGGGGCATCAAGGTCATGGACCAGCGGCTGATCTCCACCAGCGCGGTGCGCTGCGTCGGCAACACGCTGATCCTCCAGGGCCGCGTCTACTCGCCGCCCTACAAGGTGACCGCCGTCGGCGACCCGGAGCAGCTCAAGCAGGCCCTCGCCGACTCCCCGCAGATCCAGAACTACATGCTCTACGTCAATGCGTACGGCCTCGGCTGGAAAGTGGAGGACGACGGAGCGGTGACTCTTCCCGGCTACTCGGGCACAGTGGATCTCCACTACGCACAGCCCAAGGAGTAGCCGAAGCGCAGTCACAGGGGGCGCCGTGTCGGTGCGAGTGATCGTCAGGACGTTCAGCGAACTGTGCATCACCGTCGGCGCGCTGATCGTGCTCTTCGTGGTCTACGTGCTCTTCTGGACCGGCGTGCAGGCCGACAGCGCGATGGGGCACCAGATCGAGCAGCTCCAGGACCAGTGGGCCAAGGGTGCGGTCCCGGTCCGGCCGAGCGCACCGGCGCAGGCACCTGCCGTCGACAAGAGGCCTGCCCCCTACCCGGCCGGCAAGCCGTTCGCCGTCATGTACGTCCCACGGCTCGGTTTCACGTGGAACAAGCCCGTGCTGGAGGGCACCGGAGCCGATGTCCTGCACAAGGGCCTCGGTCACTATGCGGGCACCGCCCAGCTCGGGCAGCAGGGCAATTTCGCGGTGGCCGGGCACCGCCGGACCTACGGCGACCCCTTCAAGGACTTTCCGGAGTTGCGCCCGGGAGATGCGGTCGTCCTCACCGACGGCGCGACCTGGTACACCTACCGCATCGACACGAAGCCGTACAAAACGCTGCCCACGGATATCGGGGTCATCGACCCCGTGCCCCGTGAGTCCGGATACCGGCGGCCCGGCCGTTACCTCACCCTCACGACGTGCGAGCCGGAGTGGGGTCACAGCCATCGGCTGATCGTCTGGGGGCACCTCGACGCCACCCAGCCGGTTGAGGAAGGCAAGCCCAAGGCTTTGCGCAGCTGACCCACGGAGCCCCGGCGTGTCCCCTTACTCTGGTGCTGCAAGTTTCGGCGTCGGCTAGCAGGACAGTGGGGACGGCATGTACGGGTGGATCTGGCGGCATCTGCCGGGGAACGCATGGGTCAAGGCGTTCAGCTCGCTCGTACTGGCCCTCGCCGTGGTCTACGTCTTGTTCCAGTACGTCTTCCCCTGGGCGGAGCCGCTGCTCCCCTTCAACGATGTGACGGTGAACGGCCAGTGAGCGCGCGCATTCTCGTAGTCGACAACTACGACAGCTTCGTCTTCAACCTGGTCCAGTACCTGTACCAGCTCGGCGCCGAGTGCGAGGTGCTCCGCAACGACGAGGTGTCCACGGCGCATGCCCAGGACGGGTTCGACGGCGTGCTGCTGTCACCCGGACCCGGGACGCCGGAGCAGGCGGGCGTCTGCGTCGAGATGGTGCGGCACTGCGCCGCGACCGGCGTGCCCGTCTTCGGGGTCTGCCTCGGTATGCAGTCGATGATGGTGGCGTACGGCGGGGTCGTGGACCGGGCGCCGGAGCTGCTGCACGGCAAGACCTCGCCGGTGGAGCACGAGGGCCGGGGTGTGTTCGCCGGTCTGCCGTCGCCCTTCACGGCGACGCGCTACCACTCGCTGGCCGCCGAACCGGCCACGGTCCCGGCCGAGTTGTACGTCACGGCGCGCACCCACGACGGCATCATCATGGGGCTGCGCCACCGTGAACTGCCCGTCGAGGGTGTGCAGTTCCATCCCGAGTCGGTGCTCACGGAGCACGGTCACCGCATGCTCGCCAACTGGCTGGTCGAGTGCGGGGACACCGGCGCGGTGGCACGATCCGCCGGGCTCGCCCCGGTCGTGGGCAGGGCCACGGCGTGACAGCGTTGCGCTCCGAGCGCGACGGGTTCCCGTACGACGGTGAGGCGTACGGGAACGACGGTGCGATGTACGGGGGCGACGACTCGTACCGCGGCGACGGCCCCTACGGGGACGGCGAGTTGTACGGAGGCGGTGAGGCGTACGCCGATACCGCGTCGGCATCGCCCAGACTCTCCGCCCTCCCCGAGCAGGGCGGACCACCGCCGTTCATCGACGACGCCACGGTCAGTCTGCGGGCCGCGGACGTGCGCAGCATGGCGGCCCGGTCAGCTGCGCCCGCGACGGGCGGACGGGCCGCGCGGCGCAAGGCGGCGAAGCAGCGCGGCGGCCGTCGCCGCGCTCCGAAGAAGCCGGCGGCCGCCGCCCCGGCCGCGGAGCCCGCTCCACCGCCCCGGTCCCGTCTGGAGGCGCGACGCGCCGCCCGGGCACAGAAGCCGGGCGCGGGAGTGATCGCGAGCCGCGCGATCGGTGAACTCTTCATCACCATCGGTGTGTTGATGCTGCTGTTCGTGACCTATCAGCTGTGGTGGACGAATGTCCTCGCCCACCAGGAGGCGGACGGCGCGGCGCACCATCTCCAGGACGACTGGGCGCAGGGCAAGCGCAAGCCGGGCGTATTCGAGCCGGGGCAGGGTTTCGCGATCCTGCACATCCCGAAGCTGGACGTCGTCGTACCGATCGCCGAGGGTGTCGACAAGCACAAGGTGCTCGACCGGGGCATGGTCGGGCACTACGGCGAGGGCGCCAACAAGACGGCGATGCCGGACGCCAGGACCGGCAACTTCGCGCTGGCGGGGCACCGGAACACCCATGGTGAGCCGTTCCGGTACATCAACCGGCTGAAGCCGGGCGACCCGATCGTGGTCGAGACGCAGGACGCCTATTACGTCTACGACATGACGAGCATCCTGCCGCAGACTCCACCGGCGAACACGAGTGTGCTCCGGCCGGTCCCCGGGGGCTCCGGCTTCACCGGGCCGGGCCGCTACATCACCCTCACGACCTGCACCCCCGAATTCACCAGTACGTACCGGATGATCGTCTGGGGCAAGATGGTCGAGGAGCGGCCGCGCAGCAAGGGCAAGCCGGATGCGCTCATCCAGTGAACGTGAACCAGTGAACGTGTACCCATGAACAGGGCGGAAGCTGTGACAGGCACGACCGACGACTCGCGGACCGGGCAGTCCGCGTCCGCACCCGCGCGCCGACGCGGGGGGCGTGGCCCGATAGCGACCGCCGTCAGCGTCCTGGGCGAACTCCTCATCACCGCGGGCCTCGTGCTGGGCCTCTTCGTCGTCTACTCGCTCTGGTGGACCAACGTCATCGCCGACCAGGAGGCGCACAAGCAGGGCGACAAGGTGCGTCACCACTGGTTGGATCCGGGCCCAGGTGCCCTGGACACCAAGGACGGCATCGGCTTCCTGCACGTACCGGCCATGAAGAACGGCGAGGTCCTCGTCCGCAAGGGCACCTCGACGGCGGTCCTGAACGACGGTGTGGCCGGTTACTACACGTCCCCGGTCAAGGCCGCCCTGCCGGACGCCAGGACCGGCAACTTCACCCTGGCCGCCCACCGCGACGGCCACGGCGCCAAGTTCCACAACATCGACAAGCTCGAGAAGGGCGACCCGATCGTCTTCGAGACGCGGGACAAGTGGTACGTCTACAAGGTCTTCGACATCCTTCCGCAGACCTCGAAGTTCAACGTCGACGTCCTCAAGCCGGTCCCCAAGCAGGCGGGCGTGAAGAAGCCGGGGCGCTACATCACCCTCACCACCTGCACCCCGGTCTTCACCTCCGAGTACCGCTACATCGTCTGGGGCGAACTGGACCGCGTGGTGAAGGTCGACAGCAAGCGAACGCCGCCGGCGGAGCTGCGCTAGGGCGGCGGGCGGTCCGAGCTCCGCGGACGCGCCGGGGAGGCGTCACGGAGGCGCCGCGGAGGACACGGCACGAGAAGGGCCCGGGCCCGCAACGGAAGGTTGCGGGCCCGGGCCCTTCTCGGTTGTACGAGCGGCTCCTCAGCGGCTCCCGTGCGGCCTCAGCCGCCCAGCTGGCCGCCGAAGAGGCCTCCGCCTCCGTCGTTGTTGCCGCCGTTGTTACCGCCCGGCTGGCCGCCGCCCGTGGTGGTCAGGTTGACCGGGGTGTTGGCCGGGACCGTGGTGCCGGCCGGCGGGTCGGAGGCGATCACGAAGGCGTTGTCGTCCTGCGAGCCGTTGATGTTGCCGACCTGGAGACCCGCCTGCCGGAGGGCCTTCTTGGCGTCCTTCAGCTGCATCGCCGTGAGGGTCGGCACCTGTGACTGCTGGGGCGCCTTGGCGACCTGCAGGTTCACCGTGGAGCCCGGGTCGGCCTCGCTGCCCGGGTCGAGGCTCTGGGCGAAGACCTTGCCCGGCTCGGCATCGGGCTTCTCGACCTCGGTGCACTGGCCCTGGAGGTCGTTGTCCTCCAGCTGCTGCTTGGCCTCTTCACAGGTCTTTCCGGTGACGTCGGGGACCTGGGCCTGCTGCTTCTGCTGTGCGACGGTCAGGGTGATCGTGGTGCCCATCTGGACCCTCGTGTCGCCGGAGGGATCCTGGGCGATCACCTTGCCCGGCGTCCGGTCGGACTCCTGCGTCTGCTTCTCGACTTTGAAGCCCTTCTTTTCGAGCTGCGCCCGGGCCTCGTCGTACGACAGACCCTGGACGTCCGGCACCGCGATCTTCGGCGCCCCCGTGGAGACCGTCACGTTGATCGTTTCGCCCTTGCTGACCGACGTGCCCGCCGTCGGGTTCTGCGAGCAGATGCTCTTCTTCGGCTGGTCGGCGCAGGGCTTCTCGGTGGTGTTGAGCGTCAGATCCCGGTTCTTCGCCATCTTCAGGGCGTCGGGCAGGGTCCGGCCCACGAAGTTGGGAGCCTTGAACGACTCGCCGGCCTTCTGGTCGGTGAACACCCACTTGCCGATCAGGATGGCGCCCACCAGCACCAGAATGCCCGCGATGATCAGCAGGATCGTGGAGGTGCTGCCCTTCTGCTGGCGCCGCCGATCGGGCCGGTCGTCGTAGCCGTAGCCGCCGTCGTCCGGGTTCATCGGGGGCAGCATCGTGGTCGCGCCCGCGTCCTGGGGGCGCATCGCCGTCGTCGGCTGGTCGTTGCCGGCGTAGCCGTATCCGGCGGCGCCCAGTGCCTGGGTGGCGGCGACGGGCTGGCCGTCGAGGCAGGCCTCGATGTCGGCACGCATCTCGTCCGCGGACTGGTAGCGGTAGTCCGGGTCCTTGACCAGGGCCTTCAGCACGATCGCGTCCATCTCGGGCGTGATCTCGGGGTCGAAGACGCTCGGCGCCTGTGCCTCTTCCCGTACGTGCTGGTAGGCCACCGCGACCGGCGAGTCACCGACGAACGGCGGCCGCACCGTCAACAGCTCGTAGAGCAGGCAGCCCGTCGAATACAGGTCCGAGCGGGCGTCGACCTGCTCACCCTTGGCCTGCTCGGGCGAGAGGTACTGCGCGGTACCGATGACCGCTGCGGTCTGCGTCATGGTCATGCCGGAGTCGCCCATGGCGCGGGCGATGCCGAAGTCCATGACCTTGACCTGGCCCGTGCGCGTCAGCATGACGTTCGCGGGCTTGATGTCGCGGTGGACGATGCCGTTGCGGTGGGAGTACTCGAGGGCCTGGAGGATGCCGATGGTCATCTCCATGGCGCGCTCGGGCAGCAGCTTGCGCCCGGAGTGCAGCAGCTCACGCAGGGTGGACCCGTCGACGTACTCCATCACGATGTACGGGATGGACACCTGGTCGACGTAGTCCTCGCCCGTGTCGTAGACCGCGACGATCGCGGGATGGTTGAGCGAGGCGGCCGACTGGGCCTCACGGCGGAACCGGGCCTGGAAGGACGGATCGCGGGCGAGGTCCGCCCGGAGCGTCTTCACGGCGACGGTGCGGCCGAGCCGGGTGTCATGGGCGAGGTACACCTCGGCCATGCCGCCGCGGCCGAGCACCTGGCCCAGCTCGTACCGGCCGCCGAGGCGACGCGGCTCTTCCATAGCTACCTACCAGCCCTCTCCGTCGGTTCCGACCGCACCTTTGTGTGGTCCGGCGGTGTGCTGTCCGGGCATACCGTACCCGGCTCGCTGTGCCTGCCCCGGCCGCGACCGTCACCCGATACAGGACCGGTATCGCAACGTGCACCGATGTGAAGGGGACGTGACCGGGGTCACTTCTTGCTGTCGATGACCGCCTTCATGACGCTTCGGGCGATCGGGGCGGCGAGACCGCCACCCGAGATGTCGTCACGATTGGCGCTTCCGTCCTCGACGACGACCGCGACGGCGACCGGCGAGCTGCCGTCGGGCATCTTCGCGTATGAGATGAACCACGCGTACGGCTTCTCACTGTTGTTCAGGCCGTGCTGGGCCGTACCGGTCTTGCCACCGACGGTGGCGCCGGGAATCTGAGCCCTGGTTCCGGTGCCCTCCTTGACCACCGTCTCCATGATCGACTGCAGCTTCTGGGCGTTCTCCTTCGACAGCGGCCGGCTCAGCTGCTTCGGGGATTGCTTCTCGACTACGTCGACCGTCTGGGACTGGAGCTCGCTGACCATGTACGGCTGCATCAGAGTGCCGTCGTTGGCGACGGCTGAGGCGACCATGGCCATCTGGAGCGGCGTGGTGGCGGTGTTGTACTGGCCGATGGAGGACAGCGCGGTCTGCGACTGGTTCATGTCCTTCGAGAACACGGACGCGCTTGAGCGGACCGGAACGAACTGTTCCTTGTTGAATCCGAACTTCTCCGCCTCCTTCAGCATCTTGTCGTTGCCGAGGTCGGAGCCGATCTTGCCGAAAACGGTGTTGCACGACCAGCGCAGAGCCTCCCGCAGCGAGGCGTCCTTGCAGGGGATGCTGCCCTCGTTCTTCAGCTCGGTCGTCGTGCCCGGCATGGTCCACGGAAGCGGGGACCGCGTGTGGGCATCGGGGTCGGTGTACAGCCCGTTCTCCAGCGCCGCCGCGGCCGTGACCACCTTGAAAGTCGAGCCGGGCGGGTACGTCTCGCGCAGTGCGCGATTGGTCATGGGCTTGTCGGGGTCCTTGTCCAGCTTCTGGAACCGTGCCCCGTCCTTGTTCGTGATCCCGGCGAAAGTCGACGGGTCG
>NZ_JBSFDP010000003.1:517064-527629 GCF_053593975.1 Streptomyces sp. NPDC002004 | reverse complement strand
AGCGGCTGCCGCCGGGCTGTGGCCCGTCCTTCGTCGGCGATGCGGAGGAACTGGCCGCATACGAGAAGGCACGAGGCAGCGCGTAGGAGCAGCCGGCCTCCGGACCCCCGTCCGCGGTGACCGGCCCCGTCGGTGGCGGCTATTCCGTGGCGATGGCCGCCAGGACGTTCATCCGGCCCGCACGGAAGGCCGGGACCAGGGCCGCGAAGAGGCCCACGAACGCCGAGCCGATGAACACCGTGATGATCGTCGGCCAGGGGATGTCCAGGACCCCGAGCCCCTGCAGGGCGAGGAGCTTCTGGGCGGTGGCGCCCCAGCCCATGCCGAGGCCCAGACCGAGCAGGGCTCCGAAGAGGGCGATGACGACCGACTCCAGGCGGATCATGCGGCGCAGCTGGCGGCGGGAGAGGCCGATGGCGCGCATCAGGCCGATCTCGCGGGTGCGCTCCACCACCGACAGGGCCAGGGTGTTCACCACACCCAGGACCGCCACGATGATCGCCAGGGCCAGCAGGCCGTAGACCATGTTGAGCAGCTGGCCGACCTGGTCCTGCAGCGCCTTCTTGTAGTCGGTCTGGTCGCGGACCGTGTACTGCGGGTAGTCGTGCAGCCTCGACTTGAGCGCCTTGTACGCGGCCGGCTGCTGCCCGTCCTTGGCCGAGGCGAGGACCATCAGGTCGAGCGGCATACGGCCCGCGGGCACGTACTTCGCCACCGTGGAGATCGACGCGTACTTCGCGCCCTTGTCGATGACCGAGTCGTCGCTGGTGATCGCGCGGACCGTCAGACGGGCCGTGGCACCGTCCTTGAAGTCGACGGTGACCTTCGACCCCTTGGTGATGCCGTGCTTCTTGGCGAACCCCTCGGGCACCGACATGGAGTCGGGGCGATAGGCGTCCGCGAGGTTCCCGGCCACCGTCTTGGCGCGCACGTCCTGCGCATAGGTCGGGTCGGCCGCGTTGATCATGTCCTTCTTCGACGTCTTGCCGTCCGGGGTGGTCAGCGTCGCGTCGAGCAGCCGGTACTCGGTGAAGTGGTCGATGCCCGGCGCGGCCTTCACGGCCTTGACGGCCTCCGGGGTGATCAGCTGCATCCGGTCGGAGCGGACGATGAAGTCGGCGCCGACGGTCTTGTCGAGCTGGTCGGTCGCCGAGGCCACCATGGACGAGCCGACGACCGACAGACAGGCGACCAGCGCCAGGCCGATCATCAGGGCGGCGCCGGTGGCTCCGGTGCGGCGCGGGTTGCGCAGCGCATTGCGCTCGGCCATCCGCCCGACCGGGCCGAAGACCCTCAGCAGCACGACGCTGATCACCCGGACCACACCGCCCGCAAGCAGCGGTCCGATGACGACGAAACCGATGAGCGTGAGGACCACGCCGAGCCCGAGCCAGAGCGAGCCGTCCTTGGCCTTGTCGGCGACCGCGGCCAGGTAGAGGCCGCCGCCGCCGGCGCCGGTGAGCACCAGACCGATCACGGCGCGCACCCCTCCGGCCTTGGCGTCGGCCGGGGCGCCGGCGTCACGCAGTGCGGCCATCGGGGAGACCTTGCCCGCGCGGCGGGCCGGCAGGTACGCGGCCAGGACGGTGACCACGACGCCCAGCAGGACGCCGACCACGGGCGTCGTCCAGGCGACCGTCAGGTCGTCGGTCGACAGATGCATGCCCATGGAGCCCATGAGCTTCATCAGCCCGACCGCGATGCCGACGCCCGCTCCGACGCCGAGCACCGAGCCGAAGATGCCGAGCAGCAGCGCCTCGGCCAGCACGGAGCGGTTGACCTGCTTGCGGGAGGAGCCGATGGCGCGCATCAGGCCGATCTCGCGGGTGCGCTGGGCGACCAGCATCGAGAAGGTGTTGATGATGAGGAAGATGCCGACCAGGAAGGCGATTCCGGCGAAGCCGAGCATCGCGTACTTCATCACGCCCAGGAAGCCCTGGATGTCCTTGGAGTTGGCGTCCGAGACCTCCTTGGCGGTCTGCACCTTGTAGCCGCCGCCGAGTTCGGCCACGACGTGCTTCTTCAGCCGCGCGTCGGTGACGCCGGAGGCGGCGGTGACGTTGACGTTGGTGTAGACACCGGTCCTGCCGATCAGCGTCCGCTGAGCGGTCCTGGTGTCCAGGTAGAAGATCGCGGCACCGGGGTTGGTGACGGTGAAGTCCGCGATGCCGGAGATCTTCGCGCTGTGGGTGCCGACGGCGCTGATGACGGCTATCTCGTCGCCCAGCTTCAGGTGGTGCTTGCCGGCGGTGTCCGCGTCGACCATGACCTGGCCCGCGCCGTGCGGCGCGGTGCCCGAGGTGACCTTCATCGTGCGGGCGTCGTTGCGGTTCCAGCCGCCGACGATGGTCGGCGCGCCGCTCTTGGGCGACAGGCTGTTCTTGCCGGCGTCCACGACGGTCACCGAGGTCGAGAAGACGGTGCCCTCGGCCGACTTCACACCCGGGACCCTGCGCACCTCGCCCAGCACGGATGCGGGCATGACCGGCGGCCTGCCGTTGCCGGAGACGGTCTCACCGGAGTCCGACGCGTTCTTCGCGGTGACCGTCACATCGGACGAGGTCGCCGCGAAGAGCTTGTCGAACGTCGTGTTCATGGTGTCCGTGAACACCAGCGTGCCGCAGACGAAGGCGACGGACAGGAGCACGGCCACGGCGGACAGCGCCATGCGCCCCTTGTGCGCGAAGAAGTTGCGCAGGGAGGTACGGAGCACGGTCATGACGTGCGCCCCCGGGCGTCGAAGTCCTTCATCCGGTCCAGGACGGCGTCGGCGGTCGGGCGGTGCATCTCGTCGACGATCCGGCCGTCGGCCAGGTACAGCACGCGGTCCGCGTACGACGCGGCGACCGGGTCGTGCGTGACCATCACGATGGTCTGGCCGAGCTCGTCGACGGAGCGGCGCAGGAAGCCGAGCACCTCGGCGCCGGCACGGGAGTCGAGGTTCCCGGTCGGCTCGTCACCGAAGATGATCTCGGGGCGGGCGGCGAGGGCGCGGGCCACGGCGACGCGCTGCTGCTGGCCGCCGGAGAGCTGGGTCGGCCGGTGCTTGAGACGCTCGGCGAGGCCGACGGTCCCGACGACCCGGTCCAGCCACTCCTGGTCGGGCTTGCGGCCCGCGATGTCCATGGGCAGCGTGATGTTCTCCAGCGCGTTCAGCGTCGGCAGCAGGTTGAACGCCTGGAAGATGAAGCCGATGCGGTCCCGGCGCAGCCGGGTGAGCTTCTTGTCCTTCAGGCCGGTGATCTCGGTCTCGTCCAGGAAGATCTGGCCGGACGAGACGGTGTCGAGGCCGGCGAGGCAGTGCATCAGCGTCGATTTGCCGGACCCGGACGGGCCCATGATGGCGGTGAACTGGCCACGCATGATGTCCACGTCGACGTTGTCGAGCGCGACGACCCGGGTCTCCCCGGCACCGTAGGCCTTGACGACCTGTCGCGCCCGCGCGGCGACGGCCGTACGTCCTCCAGTTCCCCCGTGCCTGGGGATGGTCACAGCCGTAGTCACGGTAAGTCTCCCATGTCCTGATTTTTGGAGTGCCGGCCCGCTGAACGATGGCCGATGGATGCGTCGTTGAGTCTGTCGCCCCGGGGTGTCCCGGCGCGCGGATGCTCAGTGCAGTCTTTTCCTGGGGAAAACCCCACCCCAGGACGTCTTTCGGGAACCCCCTCGGGGACAGCCCCGCAGGAAACCCCCGGGACGGTCCCCGGAGGACCTCCGGCAGGAGTCCCCCTCACCCCGGGAAGCCCCCGACGTGTGTAAAGCCAGGCTAAGGACCGGGCCCCCGCCCTCTCCTCCTCCGCCGGTACGAACCCTCCCCGAGCCTTAGTAAGGAGGTCCCCCTAGGGGTCGTCCACCCCTCGGTGGAGACGGGGTCCACCCTCCCGCAACGGCAGGCCGGGTGAGATGGTGTCCTGCGGCAGATACATGCAGGGGGAAAGGATTTCCGATGGGCAGCGGGAGCCCGACCGTCGCGAAGGACGCACGACGCGGCCCCGTCGTCGCCGCCCTCATGCTGGCCATGGCGCTCGCCGCGCTCGACTCCACGGTCGTGGCGACGGCCGTCCCGCAGATCGTGGGCGACCTCGGCGGCTTCTCCGTCTTCTCCTGGCTGTTCTCCGGCTATCTGCTCGCCGTGACGGTCACGCTGCCGGTGTACGGGAAGCTCTCCGACACCTTCGGCCGCAAGCCGGTGCTGATCACGGGCAGCATCGTCTTCCTCGCCGGCTCGGTGCTCTGCGCCGGCGCCTGGAACATGGCCGCGCTCATCGCCTTCCGTGTCGTCCAGGGCCTCGGCGGCGGTGCGATACAGGGCACCGTCCAGACCCTCGCGGCCGATCTGTACCCGCTGAAGGAACGCCCCAGGATCCAGGCCAGGTTGTCCACCGTGTGGGCGACGTCGGCGGTCGCGGGCCCGGCGCTCGGCGGACTGCTCGCGGCGTACGCGGACTGGCGGTGGATCTTCCTGGTGAACGTCCCCGTCGGCGCACTCGCCCTGTGGCTCGTCGTCCGGTACCTGCACGAGCCGCACCGCGAGCGGACCGGCAGGCCGCGCATCGACTGGGCGGGCGCGCTCACCGTGTTCGCATGCGGCGGCGCGCTGCTGACCGCACTGGTGCAGGGAGGGGTCGCCTGGGACTGGCTGTCGGGACCGTCGCTGACCCTGTTCGGCGCGGGACTGGTGCTCGCCGCGGCCGTCGTCGTCGTGGAACGGCGCGCCGCCGAACCGATCATCCCCGGCTGGGTGTGGCGACGCCGCACCATCGCGGCCGTGAATCTCGCGCTGGGCTCACTGGGTCTGCTGATGGTCGCTCCGACCGTCTTCCTGCCGACGTACGCCCAGTCGGTGCTCGGACTCGCGCCGGTCGCCGCCGGGTTCGTGATGTCCGTGATGACGCTGAGCTGGCCGGTGTCGGCGGCCCTCAGCCAGCACGTCTACCGGCGGATCGGCTTCCGCAACACCGCGATGCTCGGCATGGGCGCGGCCACGCTGGTCCTGCTGGCCTTCCCGTTGCTGCCGTATCCGGGCCGCCCCTGGCAGCCAGCACTGATCATGCTGCTGCTCGGCGCCGCACTCGGGCTCTTCCAACTCCCGCTGATCGTCGGCGTCCAGTCGACGGTCGGCTGGGCCGAGCGTGGCACCACCACCGCCTCCGTCCTGTTCTGCCGGCAGATCGGCCAGACGGTGGGCGCCGCGGTGTTCGGCGCCGTCGCCAACGGAGTGCTGTCCCGGCGCCTGGGCGGCTCCGGCGATCTGGACGCCGTGACCCGCGCCCTCGACGCACCGGGCGGCGCATCGGACCGGCTGCGTCGCGCGGTCGCCGCCGCCGTCCACTCGGTCTACCTCGGTGCGGCCTGCGCGGCCGCACTCGCCGTGCTGGTCCTGCTGTTCGTGGCCCCGAGGCGTTTTCCGGTGCTGCCACAGGAACCGCTCGCGGAGGAGGCGGCCGAAGCGGCGGTGACCGCCGATGCGGTCGTGGCACCCGATGCCTCCTTGGCCGCCGAAACGGTGGCGGCCGGTGAAGCGGCGTTGGCACCCGATGCCGCTGCGCCGGAGGGAACGACGGAGCCGAACGCACCGGCGGACCGGCCGCGCACGCACACCGACTGACTAGTTTGTTCAAGCCCTTCCGCGGCCGGTGTACCTACGAGTAACGTCTCGGGCACTCTCCCCACCCCCTGCTCCCTGCGGTCCCGCACCGGACCCGAACCGCGCAAGGAGAAACGGGATGTCCGACGTGCCGCACCACGTTCCCCGCTTCCGCCCGTCCATCGCCCACCCGTACGATCCGGCACAAGCCTCCCCGGGGGCCCACCAGCAGCAGTGGGCACAGCCCTCGCCCCGGCAGGACGCCCCGCGGTACCCGCAGGTGCCCGCCCCGGCCCAACCGGCGTACCCCACTCCGTCCTCGCAGACCTGGCCCACGTATCCCTGGCAGCAGGCCGCGCCCGAACCGCAGCCGCGCCGCCTGCCGCGCCACCCGCAGCTCGGCCACCACAGCGATCTGCGCATCCTGCGCGGCGCCTACCGGTGGCAGCGGCGCGTGGCGACCCTGACCGCGCTCGGCTACTTCACGCTGTTCCTGGTGCTGTCCGCGTTCGCGCCGTCCCTGATGACCGGCACGGTCTCCGGCGGGCTGTCCGTCGGACTGCTGCTCGGGGTCTGCCAACTGCCGGTCACCTGGCTGGCGATAGTCCTGTACGAGCGCACGGCGCGCCGCCGTGTCGACCCGCTCTGCGACCGGCTGCGCAAGCAGGCCGAGATCGACGCCAAGCGGGAGAGCAACGGCGCCCGGTGGGAGGAAGCGCGATGACCGTGTTCAGCGGATTCAGCGACCGGGCGCAGGCCATGTCCCTGGTGGCCTTCACCGCGGTCGCCACCATCACGCTGCTGCTGTGCGTGATGACCGGGCCCGACCGTGACGACCTCGACGAGTTCTACACGGGCTACGGCTCCCTCTCCCCGATGCGCAACGGCCTGGCGATCGCGGGCGACTACATCTCGGCGGCGACCGTCCTCGGCACCGGCGGCGTGATCGCGCTGGCGGGATACGACGGCGTGGTCCTGGCCCTCAGTACGGCACTGTCCCTGATGCTGCTGATGTTCCTGCTGGCCGAACCCCTGCGCAACGCGGGCCGGTTCACCATGGGCGACGCCCTCGCGCGGCGGATGCCGGGGCGCGCGGTCCGCATGGCCGCGTGCGCGGCGACGCTCACCGCGCTGCTGCCCCTGATGCTCGTGCAGCTCTCCGGCGCCGGCGACCTGCTCGCCTTCATCCTGGGCTTCAACGGCGACGGCCTGAAGACCGGCTGCATCGTCGCGCTCGGCGCCCTGATGATCAGTTATGCGGCGATCGGCGGCATGAAGGGCACCGCCCTCATCCAGATCCTGAAGATCGTGATGCTGCTCGGTTCGGGCGCGGTGGTCGCGTTCCTGCTGCTGCGCCGCTTCGACTGGGACCCCGGGACACTGCTCAGCGCTGCCGCGCAGGGCAGCGGAGCGGGCTCGGCGTACCTGCACTCCGGGCTCCAGTTCGCGGGCGGGGCCAGCCCCCGTATCGACATGATCACTTCGGAGCTCACGGTGGTGCTCGGCGGGGCCTGTCTGCCGCACATCACCATGCGCATGTACACGGCGCGCAGCGCCCGCCAGGTACGGCGCTCCCTGTCCTGGGCCGTGTCCCTGGTCGCCCTGTTCGTACTGATCATCGGGGTCGTCGGCTTCGGGGCCGCGGCCCTCGTGGGGCGGCAGGTCATCACGGCGGCCGACCCGCAGGGCAACACGGCGTATCTGCTGGGGTCGCGGGCCGCGTTCGGCACCGGCGCGTCCGTGGGCGAGACGCTGCTCTTCACGACCGTGACCACCGCGATCTTCCTGACGCTGCTGGCGTCCGTCGCCGGAATGATCCTGGCCTGCGCCAACTCCCTCGCGCACGACGTCTTCGCCCACGGGGTGCGGCGGACGCGGACCGGGCCCGAACAGGTCTCCGAGCACAAGGAGATGACGCTCGCGCGGGTCTCGGCGCTGGGCGTCGGGGTGCCGGCGATCCTGCTGGCCACGCTCGTCCAGCACCGCAGTCTCCAGCCGCTGGTCACGCTCTCCTTCTGCATCGGCGCGTCCGCGCTGGCGCCCGCGCTGGTCTACAGCCTGTTCTGGCGCCGGTTCACGCGGCGGGGGCTGCTGTGGACGCTCATCGGCGGCACGCTCTCCGTGCTCGTCCTGATGCCCGGCACCAACCTCGTCTCCGGCTCCCCGGTCTCCGCCTTCCCCGACGCCGACTTCAACTGGTTCCCGTTCACCACGACCGGGCTGGTCACCATCCCCCTGGGCTTCGCGCTGGGGTGGCTGGGCACGCTGGCCTCCGGCCGGGCGGAGGCCGAGGAACAGCGGCGACAGTACGAGGCCGTGGAGGGGTGGATCCTGGCAGGGACGCTGCGCAGCCGCTGACGGGGGCACACGGCCGGGCCCTGCCGGCCGAGGTCCGACTCGGCGTGCGCCGACCGCCGGGCCACGGGCGGCGGGAGCCACCGCGCGGTCGGATCCGGCGACGCCCCGGCCCGGGGGCGTCCCAGGCGGCCGCCCCGGCCCGGAGGGTGTCGTGCGCCTCCGCCGGGGCGGCGCACGACACCGTCACGCAGACGGACTCCGCCGAGCGTCCCATTGACTGTTGCCTGTTGCCCGTTGCCCCGGTCCGGGGCGTGCGACCCGTCCGCCCCGGCTCACGGGGCGTCGTCCGCAGGGGACCTCGGCTCCGGGGGGCCGTCGTCCGCGGGCAGCCTTCCGGTGAGCGCGGCCAGGCTTGCTCGGACGTGGTCCATCTGGGCCCGGACCACGTCCCACCGGTCGCCGTGCTCGCGCAGCACCCGCTCGGTCTCGCGGCCGATCCGTTCCGCGCGCATCCGCGCCTCCGCCACCAGCTCGGCGCCCAACTCGTCGGCCTCGGACTGCTCGTGCCGCGCCTCCTCCTCCACCTGGGCGAACGCCTGCTTCGCCGCCGAAAGCCCCTCCTCGGCGGCCGCCACGCGCTGTGCGCACACCGCGTCGAGCTCGGCCGCACGTCCGGCGATCGCCCGCTCCTCTGCGGTCCAGCGCTCCGCGCGCTCCTTCTCCTGGTCGTGGAGCATCGCGGCGGTCCGCCGGCCCATGTCGCCCAGCGCGGCCTGCGCCTCGCCACGCCAGTCCTCCGCGTCGTGCTGCGCACCGGCGCGGATCCCGTCCGCGACGGCCTGCTCCGAGAGCACCCTGCGCCGTGCCCACTCCCCGGCCTCGGCGCGCAGCTCGTCGGCGTACTCCCGCGCCGCGTCACGCAGCGCGCGCCCCGCGGCCGCGGCCTCCTCGTCGGTCCGCTGCGCCTCGTCCCGGGCGGCGACCCACAGGGCCGTGGCCTCCTCCTCGGCCAGCGCGAGGACCTGCCGGGCGCGCTCGCCGAGTACCTCGTACGTCTGGGGGGCCAGCCGTGTCGCGGTCTCCCGCAGGCGTTCCGCCTCCCCCGCCATCCGTCTGGCCTGCGCGGTCAGCCGTGTCGCGCGTTCCCACGCCTCGTCACGGTCCCGCGCCAGCGCGGAGACATAGGGGTCCACGCGTTCCGGACGGTAGCCGCGGCCTCGTACGGCCCTGAAGCCATGGGGTGATGCCGATGCACTGCTCACGTCGCACATCTTGATGGATCAAGAGGAAACGGACGTAACGCGACACTCCGGACCCAAACCCTAGAGGGGTCCGTCACCTCGGAGACCGGAGCCCGGACGCACGAGGCGCCCGGCCCATCGCCGGGCCGGGCGCCTCACATGCGGGTTCGCCGTCGGCGTCCGCTACAGCAGGCCGTCCCACATCTGCTCGAGGAGCACCGACCACCAGCTCTCCGGCGAGCCGAGCGCCGCCGGGTCGAGCGAGGCCAACTGGGCCTGGAAGTCGACGGTCCAGCGGCCCGCCTGCTCCTGGTTCAGCCCGAACCGCAGCCGCCACATCCGGCCGAGCAGGGCCAGACAGCGCACGAACTCGGGCAGACCCGTGTTCACGAACTGCGGCGGCACCGGGGCGCCGCCCGGGCCCGCCTCCACCGGCACGGCCACGATGTTGGCCGTGCCGTACTGGACGCAGATCGCCCGGCCGAAGTCGCTGCCCATGACCAGGTACGAGCCCGCGTCCGACGCGGGCTGCACGCCCCGCTCCTGCGCCAGCTCGGCGAGCGTCGGCACCGGACGGCCCGGCTGGGCCTGCGCCCAGAAGAACGGGCCGATGTCGACCGGCAACCCCGCCACCATCAGGATGTGCGCCACGACCTCCGGCACGCCCTGGCGGGACACCGCACGCTGGTCGAACCGGAACACACCCGGACCGAAGGCCGCGGACAGCTCCTGCGCCACACCCTGAGGCGGCAGCGGCGGCACGGGCTGCACCTGCGGCAGCGGAGCGCGCACCGGCGCGGGACGCGCGGGACCGTCCGCCACCTGGTGCAACTCCCCCTGGTGCGCGAGGAGTTGCTGCATGCCCTGCTGACGGGACGCATGGTCCTGGCCGTACGGCGCGATGCTCGTGATCCGCGCCTGCGGCCACTGCTCACGGATCATCCGCGCGCAGTACGCACCGGGCAGCCCGCAGGACTCGAGCTCCGTATGGAGTTCGAGGACCTGGTCCGCCGGGATGTTCATGGCCCGCAGCTCGTGGAAGATCTGCCACTCGGGGTGCGGTGTACCGGGCGCCGAGCGGCGGATGAGCTGCTGCTCGGAGCCGTCGGCGGCGCGGTAGCGCAGCACCGCCTGGTAGCCGGGGCCGACGGTCGGCTGACCGCTGGGCTGCTGCGGATATCCGTACGCGGCGGGGGCACCGGGCGGCATGCCGGGGACGGGCCCCGGGGCACCCGGAGCCATACCGGGAACGGGACCCGGCGCACCCGGCGGCATACCGGGCGTGCCCGGCGCCTGCGGCGGCGGAGGCACACCGGGGCCGGCCTGCGCGGGCCCGGCGAGCATGGTCGCGGCCTGGTGCACACCCCCTCCGGGCGGCGTGCCGGGAACACCCGGAGCACCGGGCGGCTGCGGAGCGCCCGGACCACCGGGACCACCCG